>NZ_SDIG01000002.1:0-127781 GCF_004122755.1 Streptomyces sp. TM32 | reverse complement strand
ACACCCCTCAGGCCTCCCCCACCAACCGCCCCGCCAACACGTCCAGATCAGCGCGCGTAAGACCGGTGAGCCGAGCGACCTCTTCCGGGTCCACGGCGCCGCAGTCCAGGCCGCGCAGCAGATAGCCGCTGAGCGCCTTGGCGGTGGCGGGCTCGTCCATGACCTCGCCGCCGGCCTTGGCGACATACGCCGCCAGCCGGGCCGCGGCCTGCTCCAGGCCCTCGCGGTAGAAGGCGTACACCGCCGCGTAACGGGTGGGCAGATGGCCCGGATGCATGTCCCAGCCCTGGTAGTAGGCACGGGCCAGCGAGCGGCGTACCAAGCCGTGGTGCAGCCGCCAGGCGTCGTGGACCCTTACGGTCGGGCCGACCGGCAGGACGTTCGTCGAGCCGTCGGAGAGGCGGACGCCGGTGCCCGCGGCGGCAACCTGCATCACGGCCTTGGCATGGTCGGCCACCGGGTGGTCGAGGGACTGGTGCGCCGCGCTGACGCCGCAGGAGGCGCTGTAGTCGAAGGTGCCGTAGTGCAGCGACGTGGCCCGGCCCTCGGCGGCCTCGATCATGCGGGCGACGGTGGCGCGGCCGTCGGCTCCCAGGATCGACTGGGTGGTCTCGATCTGGATTTCGAAGCCGAGCCGGCCGCTCTCCAGGCCGTGCGCCTTCTCGAAGGCCTCCAGCAGCCGGACCATGGCGGTGACCTGCTCGGCGTAGGTGACCTTGGGGAGCGTCAGCAGCAGGCCGTCGGGCAGACCGCCGGCCCGCATGAGGCCGGTGAGGAAGATGTCGAGGGTGCGGATACCGCGATCGCGGACGGCGGCCTCCATGCACTTCATCCGGATGCCCACGTACGGGGCCGCGGCGCCTCCCCCGGCCTCCGGCCCGGAGGTGCCCCCACGGTACGTGGCGGCGACCAGGGCGGCGGCGCGGGCCGCGGCCTCGTCCTCCTCGGCGTCCGGGCGGGGGCCGTAGCCGTCCTCGAAGTCGATGCGCAGATCCTCGACCGGCTCACGGGTCAGCTTGGCGCGGACGCGGTCGTGGACGTCGACGGCGAGCGCGTCGGGGAGGCCGAGGACTGCGGCGAGCGCAGCGGCGTCCGGGGCGTGCTCATCGAGGGCGGCGAGCGCCTGGTCACCCCAGGAGCGCACGGTGTCGGCGGCGAAGACGTCACCGGGGACGTAGACCGTGTGGACCGGCTGCCGGGTGCCGGGGTCGCCCGGGTAGCGCCGCGCCAGCTCCGCGTCCACCTCGGCGAGGGCGGCTCCGATGCCCGCACGTACGGCGTCCGCGAGGCTCGTCGCCACGGTCTCCTGCTGCCCCATTCGGTACCCTCCCGGTGCACACGCCCGATATACGAGCCGTTTTCCGCTCAATGGAATCGACAATCCGCATGGCGAAGTTATCGGTGTCGGTTTGGCGCGGTCAACACCCCTCGCCCGAGACGGCGCAGGCCACGGGCGCGTGACGGCCCCCGAAAATACGTGGCACCCCGGTGCGGGTGCCGAAAGAATCGGCCGCATGACGTGGATCGCACCCTCCATCGAGCGCAGAGAATTTCCCGCCGCGGCCGGCGAACGGGAGATGCTCCAGCGCTGGCTCGACTTCCACCGCGACACCCTGCTCACCAAGTGCGCCGGGCTCACCGCCGAGCAGCTCGTCCAGGCGAGCAGCCCGCCGTCCAACCTCACGCTGCTCGGGCTGGTGCGCCACATGACCGAGGTGGAACGCTCCTGGTTCCGCCGGCGCTTCGTCGGTGAGGACATCGGCTCCCCCTACATCACCGACGACAACCTGGACGCCGATTTCGACGACCTCGACCCGGCCGCCGCCGAGCGCGAATTCGCGGCGTTCCGCGCCGAGATCGAGGCCTGCGACAAGGCCGTGGCGGACCGGGGGCTGGACGAGACCTTCCAGGGCAGCCAGGTGACGCGGAATCTGCGCTGGATCTACGTCCACATGATCGAGGAGTATGCCCGCCACAACGGCCATGCGGATCTGCTGCGGGAGCGGATCGACGGGGTGACGGGCGGCTGAGACCGCCGCCCTCCCAGGACCCTGCCGCCGGCAGCACGAGGCCCCGTACGCAGCGCGCGTACGGGGCCTCGTGCGCGCGCCGAAGCGGGCTCCGGCGCGCACCGCGGGCTCAGCCCTTGCGGGTCTTGACCTCGTCGGTGAGGGACGGGACGACCTCGAAGAGGTCGCCGACCACGCCGTAGTCGACCAGGTCGAAGATCGGCGCCTCGGCATCCTTGTTGATCGCGACGATGGTCTTCGAGGTCTGCATACCGGCGCGGTGCTGGATCGCGCCGGAGATGCCGGCCGCGATGTACAGCTGCGGCGAGACCGACTTACCGGTCTGGCCGACCTGGTTGGTGTGCGGGTACCAGCCGGCGTCCACCGCGGCGCGCGAGGCGCCGACGGCCGCACCGAGCGAGTCGGCGAGCGCCTCGATGACCGGGAAGTTCTCCGCGCCGTTGACGCCACGGCCACCGGAGACCACGATCGCGGCCTCGGTCAGCTCCGGGCGGCCGGTCGACTCGCGCGGCGTGCGCGAGACGATCTTGGTGCCCTTGGAGGAGTCGGCGATGGTCACCGCGAGCTGCTCGACCGTACCGGCGGCCGGCGCGGCCTCCGGGGCGGCGGAGTTGGGCTTGACCGTGATGACCGGAGTGCCCTTGGAGACACGGGACTTGGTGGTGTACGAGGCCGCGAAGACGGACTGCGTGGCCACCGGGCTCTCGTCGCCGGCCTCCAGGTCGACGGCGTCGGTGATGATGCCGGAGCCGATGCGGACCGCGAGGCGGGCACCGATCTCCTTGCCCTCCGCGGAGGACGGCAGCAGCACGGCGGCCGGAGAGACCGCGTCGTAAGCGGCCTGCAGTGCATCGACCTTGGGGGCGACGAGGTACTCGGCGAACTCGGGCGCGTCGGCGGCCAGCACCTTCACCGCGCCGTGCTCGGCGAGGACCTTCGCGGCCTCCTCGGCGTTGGCGCCGAGGTGGACGGCCACCGGCTCGCCGATACGGCGGGCGAGGGTGAGCAGTTCGAGGGTGGGCTTGCGGACGGCGCCGTCCACGTGGTCGACGTAGACAAGGACTTCAGCCATGGGATTGCTCTCCTGCGGGAAGAATGAGGGCGGTGGTAAGGGCTGTGGCTCAGATGAACTTCTGGCCCGCGAGGAACTCGGCGAGCTGCTTGCCGCCCTCGCCCTCGTCCTTGACGATCGTGCCCGCCGTACGGGCCGGACGCTCGGTGGCGTCGTCGACCTTGGTCCAGGCACCCTCGAGGCCGACCTCGTCCGCCTCGATCTCCAGGTCCTCCAGGTCCAGGGACTCCACCGGCTTCTTCTTGGCGGCCATGATGCCCTTGAAGGACGGGTAGCGCGCCTCGCCCGACTGGTCGGTGACGGAGACGACGGCCGGCAGCGCGGCCTCCAGCTGCTCGCTGGCGGTGTCGCCGTCCCGGCGGCCGGTGACCTTGCCGTCGGCGACGGCAACCTCGGAGAGCTGGGTGACCTGAGGGACGTTCAGCCGCTCGGCGAGCAGCGCGGGCAGCACACCCATCGTGCCGTCGGTGGAGGCCATACCGCAGACGACGAGGTCGTAACCGGTCTTCTCGATGGCCTTCGCGAGCACGAGCGAGGTGCCGAGCGCGTCGGTGCCGTGCAGGTCGTCGTCCTCGACGTGGACGGCCTTGTCGGCGCCCATCGACAGCGCCTTGCGCAGCGCGTCGTTGGCGTCCTCGGGGCCCACGGTGAGGACCGTGATCTCCGCGTCGTCGGCCGCTTCCTTGATCTGCAGGGCCTGCTCGACGGCGTACTCGTCGAGCTCCGAGAGCAGACCGTCCACATCGTCACGGTCGACGGTCAGATCCTCGGCGAAGTGCCGGTCGCCGGTGGCGTCGGGCACGTACTTCACACAGACAACGATCCTCAAGCTCACGCCGACTCTCCTACCTGCTTCGTCTCTTCAGAACTGCCTGGTGCTGGCAGCATAGGCGTCACTGGGGGCGGCTCCCGGGCGGAAGCGATTCCCCACGCCGACCGTCATATTACTCGCCAGTACATCCAGTCTCGTGCCCCGAATCAAGGCCGTCGAAATGTGACGTTGCCAACGACCCCGACCGGGCGCCGAAGAGGCGGAGCGGGAACCCGTCAGTCCCGCAGCGCGTTGAAGCGGCCCTGGTGATAGAGGAGCGGACGGCCGGGCCCCGCGGGGTCGCCGATCACGGGCTGGGCGAGCACGAGGTGATGGTCACCGGCCGGCACCCGCGCCACGACCTTGCACACCAGCCAGGCCAGGACGCCGTCGAGAAGGGGCACTCCCGCGGGACCCGTGCGCCAGGAGGTGGCGGGACCGAAACGGTCGGCTCCGCTGCGCGCGAACGTGGCCGCCAGCTCCTGCTGGTGCTCGCCGAGTATGTGGACGCCGATGTGCTCGGCCTCCGAGACGGTCGGCCAACTGGAGGAGCCGGTACCGATGCCGAAGGAGAGCAGCGGCGGGTCGGCGGCAACGGAGGTGAGGGAGGTGGCGGTGAAACCGACGGGGCGGGAGCCGTGCGCGGTGATCACCGCGACACCCGCGGCATGCTGCCGGAAGACCGAGCGCAGCAGCTCGGGAGAGGCGGTACGGGGCGTTCCGAGGCCGGGCGAGGCCGTCATGGAGTTGTCCTTCAGATGTGGTGTACGGGCCCGGGCGGGGCCGCCGGCACCGGGCCGCGGCCGGCGGCTGTGAGGTCGTCGCTGCTCACGTGCCCGGACAGCGGGAGCTGGCAGTCCGCAGCAGGTCGACGTGGGCGCGTCCGTAGAGAAGGAATCCTGGCCGCATCACGTCAGAGTGACGACGCGTGACGCACAGCGTCAAGGGGCGCCCGCCATCTGGGAGATCAATCACGGACGGCCGCACCCAGGGCGGCGATGACATCGGCCTTGCGGGGCTGCCCGGCGGCGCGGCGCACGATCGCGCCCTCCGCGTCGAGCACCAGGACCGTCGGGGTGCGCAGCACCTCCAGCTCCCGTACGAGCGCGAGATGGTCCTCCGCGTCGATCTCGACATGAGCCACCCCCTCGACCATGCCGGCGACCTCGGCGAGGGTGCGCCGGGTGGCCCGGCAGGGCTGACAGAAGGCGCTGGAGAACTGCAGCAGGGTGGCCCGCTCCCCCAGCGCCGCGCCGATCTCGGCGGCGCCCAGCCGCGCCGCCCCGCCGCGGTCGTCCCGCTCCTGCACCGTCGGCCTCCCCTTGCTGTGTAGTGGTGTCATCGGATTGCTGTGTCGTGGTGCCTTCGTCCGAGGAGCCCGCCGTCGTGGGCGCCGCGACCCGCACCACCTGTCCGGTCGTCCAGGGTGCAGCGTCCGCGGGGCCATAAAGATTCCCGGGCGATCGGTCCGCGTGACGCCATTCCCCGGGCGGTCGCGGTCCACGTGACGCCCTTCCCCAGCAGCGTCGGGGCACTCACCGCGGTGCGCTCGGCGCCGTGTGCCACTGCGGACGGGCGGCCCGGCGGCCCTTACACGTGACAAGAATCTCCCGGCCGTGGCGGCTGCCGCGCTGGCCGCCACGGCCGACATCGGGCACGATCTCCGAAAGCCGCAGTTACGGCTGCGTAGGTTTCCGCCGGGAGAACCCTCCCCAGGCGTGGCAAAAGGGGTCCTCCGGACAATGGCAGAGCTCGTCTATCCGCCGGTGATCGGCGCCGCCCGCACCCTCTTCAAGGCGCTCGATCTGAAATTCGACATCGCCGGGACGGACCATGTTCCGCGCCGCGGCGGGGCGGTGCTGGTGAGCAATCACATCGGCTATCTGGACTTCGTCTTCGCCGGTCTGACCGCACGGCCGGCGAAGCGGCTGGTGCGCTTCATGGCGAAGGAGTCGGTCTTCCGGCACAAGGTGTCGGGGCCGCTGATGCGCGCGATGAAGCACATCCCCGTGGACCGGGCGCAGGGCATGGACGCCTACAAGCACGCCCTGTCGGCGCTGCGTTCGGGAGAGATCATCGGCGTCTTCCCCGAGGCGACGATCTCCGAGTCCTTCACCCTGAAGACCTTCAAGTCGGGAGCCGCGCGGCTGGCCCAGGAGGCCGGGGTGCCGCTGCTGCCGGTGGCACTGTGGGGCACCCAGCGCCTGTGGACCAAGGGCCACAAGCGCGATCTGGGCCGCCACCACCTGCCGATAACGATCCGGGTGGGCGAGCCGATGGAGGCCGATCCGGCCGAGGCGGCCGAGAAGATCACCGACCGGCTGCGGTCCCGGGTGCAGGACCTCCTGGAGGCGGCTCAGCGCGCCTATCCCGTACGCCCCAAGGGTCCCGACGACACCTGGTGGATGCCGGCCCATCTCGGCGGCACCGCACCCGCCGCGCCCGGGGGCCTCGCCTAGCCCGACGCGGGGCCGGGGCCGGCCGGTCTGCCGGTGGCCTGCCGTCTGCCGGGCGACTGCCGGCCGCCCGGCTCACTGCGACCAGATCTCGCCGATCTCGATACGGGCGTCCGGGCAGGCCTTGTGCAGCGCCTCGGCCAGCTCGGCGCCGGCGACCGACAGGGCATCGAGCGGCATGGGGGCCATCCGCTCCAGCAGGAACAGCGCGCTGACCGAGTCCTCGGTAAGGCGGGTGCGTACGCCCTGACGCCAGTTCCAGCGGCGGCAGGTGACGCCCTCCTCGTCACACCAGACCACCTCGCCCGCATCGGGGTGCTCGATGACCTCGGCGCCACCGGCGGCGGTCGCGAAGGGTTCTTCGCCGGTGGCCCTGACCAGCCGCATCCCGCCCTGGATGCGGTCCAGGTCCTCGCCGCCCACGGGGATGAGATGGGCGACGCTGATCGCGTTGTAGAGGTCGACCAGCCGGTTGATGCGCGGCAGGCCACCGTCCGCGAGCGCCCGCCTGGCCAGCGCCTCGGCGGAGTTGCGGGTGCGCGACGGTTTGCTGCCGAAGGCGGTGTACGCGGCCCGCCAGGCGGCGAGGTGCGGGTCCTCCTGCGGGGCGCGCCCGTCGAGGCGCGCTGCCAGCCGTCGGGCGGCCTCGTCCAGGAGCGCCGAGCCGGCGTCGTCGCTGGGCCCGTTGGTCAGGCCGTGGGCCTCGACGGCGAGGTAGCCGAAGCCGGGCGCCAGGGCGCGCACCTCGTCGGAGACGTGCAGGGCGCAGCTCATGCCGGAATCGGGGGCGTGCGAAGAGACGGGCATGGGGGCGTCCTCAGAGGTCGGTGGGGAGCGTCTGCCAGAGGTGAGACCGGTCGACGGCCTCGCGGAGGCATTGGAGCACGACGGGGTGCGGTTCAGCAAATAGCACCGGGTAGTCCAGTTCGTTGCACTCGGCCCGCACAGGGAAGGCGAGCTGCTCGCGGTCGAGGCGGAACTGCGCGTCGACGCCGGGCTTGTTGCCCCGCGGATCCTGCCGGATCCAGCGGTGCGTACCGGGCAGCCGGAGGGCCACCAGGCCGTGGACGGTGTCGAGCTTCTGGTAGCACAGCGCGGCAGGAATGCCCCCGGCCCGCAGCAGGGCCGCGAGGGCGTGCGCCTTGGCGTAGCAGATGCCGGTGCGCAGCGCGAGGACGTCCGAGGCGCGCCAGGTGCCCCGTGGATCATCGGCGTCCGCACCGTGCGGGATGGCGTCGCGGACGAAGGTGAAGGCGGCCTTGGCGTATGCATATGCATCCGGGGCGTCGGCGGCGAGCGTCGCGGCAGTGGAGCGGACGAGCGGATGACCGTGATCGATGACCGCACAGGGGGCCAAGTAGGCGGATATATCCGGTGTGTTCTGGATCAGCTCCATGCGCGGAGAGCGTAGCGATGCGCCCGGCCGGGAGTCAATGACTTCTCGGTCGGGCGCATAGCCATGCAGGACGGGGGCGTCCGGATCAGCGGCTGATCTCCTCGCGGAGGGCGGCCAGGAAGCCGTCGACGTCCGCCTCGGTGGTGTCGAACGCGCACATCCAGCGCACCTGGCCGGTCTGCTCGTCCCAGAAGTAGAAGCGGTAGCGCTTCTGCAGCCGCTCGCTGACATCGTGCGGCAGCCGGGCGAAGACCGCGTTCGCCTGCACGGGGTAGCAGACCTCCACCCCGTCGATGTCCCGCACCCCGGCCGCCAGCCGCTGCGCCATGGTGTTGGCGTGCCGGGCGTTGCGCAGCCACAGGTCCTTGGCGAGCAGCGCCTCCAACTGGACGGAGACGAAGCGCATCTTGGAGGCCAACTGCATCGACAGCTTGCGCAGATGCTTCATCGCGCGCACCCGGTCGGGGTTGAGCACGATCACGGCCTCGCCGAAGACCGCGCCGTTCTTGGTGCCGCCGTACGAGAGGATGTCGACCCCCACCGCGTTGGTGAAGGCCCGCATCGGGACGTCGAGCGTCGCCGCGGCATTGGCGATCCGTGCGCCGTCGAGATGCACCACCATGCCGCGCTCATGGGCGTGTTCGCAGATCGCCCGGATCTCGTCGGGCGTGTAGACCGTGCCCAGCTCCGTGCTCTGGGTGATCGACACGACCTGCGGCATGGCGCGGTGCTCGTCGTCCCAGCCGTACGCCTCGCGGTCGATCAGCTCGGGGGTGAGCTTGCCGTCCTCGGTCGGTACGGTGAGCAGCTTCAGCCCGCCGACCCGCTCGGGCGCACCGCACTCGTCGACATGGATGTGCGCGGTGTCGGCCGCTATCACCGCTCCCCAGCGGTCGGTCACGGCCTGCAGCGCGACGACGTTGGCGCCGGTTCCGTTGAACACCGGGAACGCTTCCGCGCGCTGCCCGAAATGGCTGCGGACGACCCGCTGGAGGTGCTCGGTGTAGTCGTCCTCGCCGTAGGCGACCTGGTGGCCGCCGTTGGCGAGCGTGAGCGCGGCGAGAACCTCCGGATGCGCGCCCGCGTAGTTGTCGCTGGCGAAGCCGCGTATCTCGGGGTCGTGGTGCGGCCGGGCGTCGGTCTTCGCTCCGGTCACGGCTCGGGGGTCAGCCACAGACGCTGTCCATTCACTTCCTGGGCGGGCCGGCTCCAGACCCCGGCGATGGCCTCGGCCAGCTCCGTGACATCCGTGAAGCCCGCGAACTTGGCGTTCGGTCGCTCGGCGCGCATCTGGTCGTTGACGAGCGCCTTCACGATCAGGATGGCAGCCGCGGCGCGCGGCCCCTGCTCACCCCCCGCCTTGCGGAAGCCGTCCGCCATGGCGAGCGTCCAGGCCTCGGCGGCGGCCTTGGACGCGGCATAGGCGGCGTTGCCCCCGGTGGGCTTGCTGGCGCCGGCCGCGCTGGTGAGGAGGAAGCGGCCGTTGCCGCTGCGTTCGAGGGCCTCGTAGAACGCGAGGGAGGTGTGCTGCACGGTGCGGACCAGCAGCTTGTGGAGCGTTTCCCAGTCCGTGAGGTCGGTCTCCGCGAAGGTCGACGAGCCGCGCCAGCCGCCGACCAGGTGCACCAGGCCGTCGACCCGGCCGAACTCCTTCTCCGTACGGGCCGCCCACTCCCGGGCCTGGTCCACGTCGAGGAGGTCCACCGTCTCCCCTATCACCGTGGCGCCCCCGTGGGCGTAGCGGGCCGCGTCCACGGCCTCTGCCAGCCGCTCGGGGTTGGAGTCCGAGCCGACCACCACCGCGCCCGCCTCGGCCAGCCGCAGCAGGGTCGCCCGGCCGGCCGGTCCGGCCGCGCCCGCCACTGCGATGACCGCACCCTCCAGCGGCCCCTGGCCGCCCGTCGACGTCACCATCTCCGTCGCCTCCTCGTCCTGCTCCTGGACGGCCGTCCGCCGGGTGTTCCGGTCGGTCTTCATGCCGCCGCCAATTCATCGCTGTGGGCCGTGATGCCCTTGGTGGATGCGATCACAGCACGCAGCTTCTTGGCGAGCGCCTCGTAGAACATGCTCAGCGGGAACTCGTCGGGGAGCACGTCGTCCACGAGTTTGCGCGGCGGCTGGTCCAGGTCGAGGGCGTCGGGTCCCTTGGCCCAGACCGACCCCGGGTGCGGTGCGAGGTAGGTCGAGACGAGGTCGTACGCGGCGAACCAGTGGACCAGCTTGGGCCGGTCGATGCCGTCGCGGTAGAGCTTTTCGATCTCGCCGCACAGCTGGTTGGTGACCTTGGGCGCCCGCTCCCAGTCGATGTGCAGTGTGTTGTCCGTCCAGCGTACGACGTCGTGCTTGTGGAGGTACGCGAAGAGCAGCTGTCCGCCCAGGCCGTCGTAGTTGCGGACGCGGTCGCCGGTGACCGGGAAGCGGAACATCCGGTCGAAGATCACTGCGAACTGTACGTCGCGGGCCTGCGCGTACCCCTCGGCCTCCAGCTTCACGGCCTCCTTGAAGGCGGTGAGGTCACAGCGCAGCTCCTCCAGGCCGTACATCCAGAACGGCTGGCGCTGCTTGATCATGAAGGGGTCGAACGGCAGGTCACCGTGGCTGTGGGTGCGGTCGTGCACCATGTCCCACAGGACGAACGCCTCCTGGCAGCGCCCCTGGTCGGCGAGCATCTCGCTGATGTCCTCGGGGAGTTCCAGGCCCAGGGTCTCGACGGCGGCCTGGCTGACCCGCCGGAAGCGGGCGGCCTCGCGGTCGCAGAAGATGCCGCCCCAGCTGAAGCGCTCGGGGGCCTCGCGCACGGCGATGGTCTCCGGGAAGAGCACCGCGGAGTTGGTGTCGTAGCCGGCCGTGAAGTCCTCGAAGGTGATGCCGCAGAAGAGCGCGTTGTCGTAGCGGGTGCGCTCCAGCTCGGCGAGCCAGTCCGGCCAGACCATGCGCAGGACGACGGCCTCGAAGTTGCGGTCCGGGTTGCCGTTCTGGGTGTACATGGGGAACAGCACGAGGTGCTGGAGGCCGTCGGCACGCTGCCGGGCGGGCTGGAAGGCGAGCAGCGAGTCGAGGAAATCCGGCACGCCGAAGCCGCCGTCGGCCCAGCGGCGCAGGTCGGCGGCGAGCGCCTGGTGGTAGGCGGCGTTGTGCGGGAGCAGCGGGGCGAGCTCCCCGAGGGCCGCTATCACCCGGTCGACCTCCGTACGGACGGCGTCGGCGCTCGGCGCGCCCTCCGCCTCCAGGTCGACCGAACCGTCCTTGGACTGCCAGGGGCGGATGGTCTCGACCGCGTTCTTGAGCACGGGCCACGCCGGGTGCCCGACCACACTCCCTGCGGTCGTGGTGCCCCCCTGGACACCCACAGGCGAAAGAATTTCCGTCATGACTGCCCTCCGGCGGTAGATCGTGTTGTCAGGACACGGTAACCAGCCAAGGATCGTCCACTCAAGTGGGCTAGCTGAAAATTATCCTGTTGACACCCCGTTCACACGCCGATTTTTCCTGCGCGAGATGCTCTGAGCGCTACTTCCTACCAGTCGGGCCAGCACTCGCTGCGCTTCCTCCGGGAGCCCACAAGCCCGTGAGAGAGCCGCGAGCGGGCCCTGGACGGGGTCCGGAGGGGCCCTGGGAGGGCCCCTGGGCGCACCTCGCCGGACAGGGCCGCGCGACGCCCTCCCCAGCCCTTGTGGCATATGCCACACCCGCTCGGACGCCGGGGCGCGGCGTCCTGCCGCGCCCCGGAGGCTTCCCCGCGCCGGACACCTCCGACGCCGCGTCCCGGCTCCGGGACGTCGTCAGCGCACCGGGGAATCGCCCACATGAGGGTGAAGTGGTCTGCCGCCGGATCTGGCGGGTACCCGTACTGGACACACCGCGGTCCGTTCGGCACCCCTTCTTTCCCTGCCCGGTCCCGTTAGGCTGTGCGCCGTTTCGTACGCCGTGGCCGACGGACGCCGTGGCCGACGGTCGACGGTCGACATGCTCCAGAGCCGACAGCAGCACCGAGCCGACAGAAGCGAGGCAGCCTTGTCCTTTCTCACCATCGGACACCGCGGGATGATGGGCGTCGAGCCGGAGAACACCCTGCGTTCCTTCGTCCGCGCCGAGCACGAAGGCCTCGATGTCATCGAACTGGATCTGCATCTGAGCAAGGACGGCTCGCTGGTCGTGATGCACGACGCGGATGTCGACCGGACCACCGACGGCGCCGGCCCGATCTCCGAGCGCACCCTCGCCGAGCTGCGTGAACTCGATGCCGGGCGGGGCGAGCGGATCCCCGTCTTCGAGGAGGTCGTGGAGGCCGTCAAGGCACCGTTGCAGGCCGAGATCAAGGATGTGGCGGCCGCGCAGGCGCTGGCCGAGGTGATGCGGGCGCGCGATCTGACCGGTCGGGTCGAGGTGATCTCCTTCCACGACGAGGCGCTGGCCGCCATCCGCACCCTGCTGCCCGGCGTGCGCACCGCGCTGGTCGCCAGCCGGTACGGCGCCGATGTCGTCGACCGTGCACAGGCCGTCGGGGCGACGATGCTGTCCCTGAACATCCGGCGGCTCACCCTGGAGCTGGTCGAGCGGGCCCACGCCGCCCATCTGAAGGTCCTGGGCTGGACCGTCAACACCCACGACCAGCTCCGGCTCGCGCGCGGGCTGGGCCTGGACGGCGTGGTGACCGATCTGCCGGAGATCCGGCGGGCGGTGCGCTTCACGGCGTGAGGAGGCCAGGCCCCCGGCGAGGGCCGAGGGCCTGTCGTTCGGATCAGGCCCTGGACGGACCGCGCCGGGTGGTACGGGCCGGCCGGTACGAGCCGGGCCTCCCTCCCGTCGCGCGCCCCGGGTGCCCGTTGTCTGTCAGCTGAGAAACCCGCAGTTCACAGCGGTGCAACGAGCTTCCACCATGCGGACGTTTCGCCCGGTGATCTCGACAGACGGCCTCGCGCACTGCCACTCTCCCGCCATGCGCCTCGCCAACTGCCCCCTCCGCCTTGCCGCTTGCACCACCGTCGTGCTGCTCGCGGCGGCCGTCGGCTGTGCCCCACAGGACGAGTCCCCCGGTGGCCCACGGGCCGCCGGGCGGGGCACGCAGAGCTGTGACCGCGGCAAACTGCCCACCGTCGCCCGCGGCACGCTCACGATCGGCACCGACAAGCCCGCGTATGCGCCGTGGTTCCACGACGACGACCCGGCGAGCGGCAAGGGCTTCGAATCGGCGGTCGCCTACGCCGTCGCCCGGCAACTGGGCTATGACAAGGGCGCGGTGCACTGGCAGACCGTGCCGTTCAACAACGCCTTCGCGCCCGGCGAGAAGAAGTTCGACTTCGACATCAACCAGGTCTCCATCAACGCCGCACGCAAACGGGCCGTCGCCTTCTCCTCCGGCTACTACGACGTACGGCAGGCGGTCATCGCGCTGAAGGGCTCCAAGGCCGCGCACGCAAGGAGCATCGCCGGTCTCCGTGGGCTCAAGCTCGGCGCCCAGGTGGGCAGTACCAGCCTGGACGTCATCCATGACACCGTCCGGCCGACGGAGCCCCCGGCCGTCTTTCAGAAGAACGACCTCGCCAAGTCCGCGCTGAAGAACGGTCAGGTCGACGCGATCCTCACCGATCTGCCGACGGCCTTCTTCATCACATCCGCCGAGGTGAAGGACGCCGAGGTGGTCGGGCAGTTCGCCGCCACCGGCGCCGCGAAGGAGCAGTTCGGCCTGGTCCTGGACAAGGAGAGCCGGCTCACCGGGTGTGTGAGCGCCGCGGTGGACGCGCTGCGCAGGAACGGCACCCTCGCCGCGCTGGAGAAGAAGTGGCTGACCGACGCGGTGTCCGTCCCGGTGCTCACATGACGTCCTCGAAAGGCGTGGTGAACGGCTCCTCCGAGGAGGGCGGGTACGTGCCCTCGCAGCGGCGGGTGGAGCGGGAGCGCTTCAAGCGGGCCAGGGCCCGGCGCGCGGTCGGCGTCGCCGCGCTGAGCACCCTGGTCACCGCCGTCGTCCTGTTCCTCGTGATCACCCGCTCCCCCGGCTGGCCGCGCACCCGGGAGACCTTCTTCAGCGCCGCGTATGCGCGCAAGGCGCTGCCGGAGGTCCTGGACGGGCTGCTGCTGAATCTGCGGCTGCTGGTGGTGTGCGGCGCGGCGGTGCTCGTGCTCGGGCTGCTGCTGGCGGTGGCCCGGACGCTGCGCGGCCCGGTGTTCTTCCCGCTGCGCGCCCTGGCCACCGCATACACCGACTTCTTCCGCGGACTGCCGCTGATCATCTGTCTGCTGATGGTGGTCTTCGGGGTGCCGGCGCTGCGGCTCCAGGGCGTGACCACCGATCCGGTGATGCTCGGCGGCGCCGCGCTGGTCCTGACGTACTCGGCGTATGTGGCCGAGGTCTTCCGGGCCGGCATCGAGTCGGTGCACCCCTCGCAGCGGGCCGCGGCCCGGTCGCTGGGGCTGAGCGGCGGGCAGACGCTGCGCTTCGTGGTGCTGCCGCAGGCGGTGCGGCGGGTGGTGCCGCCGCTGCTGAACGATCTGGTCTCGCTGCAGAAGGACACCGGTCTGGTCTCCATCGCGGGCGCGGTGGACGCGGTCTACGCGGCGCAGATCATCGCCGGCAGGGACTTCAACTTCACGCCGTACGTCGTGGCCGGTCTCGTCTTCGTCGCGCTGACGATCCCGATGACGCGTGGCACGGACTGGATCACGGCCCGCATGGACCGCAAGCGCGCCCAGGGAGGCCTGGTATGAGCACGACCGACGACACCCCGCGGCCGGCCGACGGGGCCGTCGGCCACGAGGCGCCCGGCGACGGCCCGGTGCTGCGGCTGGAGGCCGTGCGCAAGACATACGGACGGGGCACGGTCGTACTGCGGGATGTGGACCTCGCGGTCCCGGCGCACACCGTGACCACGCTGATCGGCGCCTCGGGGTCGGGCAAGTCCACGCTGCTGCGCTGCGCCGGCCTGCTGGAGGAGATCGACGACGGCGCGATCTTCCTGGACGGCGCGGAGATCACCGACCCGCGGATCGACGCGGACTCCGTGCGCCGCAGGATCGGCGTGGTCTTCCAGGCCTACAACCTCTTCCCGCACATGACCGTGCTGGACAACATCACGCTGGCGCCCCGCCGGGTGCACGGGGTGCCGCGCGCGCAGGCCGAGGCACGGGCCCGCGAGCTGCTGGAGCGGCTCGGGCTCGGCGGGCGGGCCGGCGAGTACCCGGACCGGCTCAGCGGCGGCCAGCAGCAGCGGGTGGCGATCGTCCGCGCACTGGCCGGGCGGCCCCGGCTGCTCCTGCTGGACGAGATCACCGCGGCGCTCGACCCGGAGCTGGTCGGCGAGGTGCTCGGCGTCGTCCGCGATCTGAAGGAGGAGCGGATGACGATGGTCATCGCCACCCATGAGATGGGCTTTGCGCGGGAGGTCGCCGACCAGGTGTGCTTCCTGGACGGCGGGGTGGTGGTGGAACGCGGCACTCCCGAGCAGGTCTTCGGGGACCCGCAGCAGGACCGCACCCGGCAGTTCCTGCGACGGATCATCCAGGCGGGACGGCTGTGAGCGCCGGCCGTCGCCGCCGCCCGGTCGCACGCCCATGGGGGACCGGCCATCGGACGGGCTCCGCCGCCGGCCCGGCGTGGCTCAGCCGAGCGGCTTGACCAGCAGCTCGAACTCCAGGTCGGGGCGCTGCGGGATGCCGAACCGCTCATCGCCGTACGGGAACGGGGTGAGCTCTCCGGTGCGCCGGTAGCCGCGGCGCTCGTACCAGGCGATCAGCTCGTCGCGCTGCCGGATGACCGTCATCCGCATCTCGCGTACGCCCCAGGTCTCCCGCGCGATCCGCTCGGCCTCCGCGATGATCACCTTGCCGAGGCCGCCGCCCTGGAGCTGCGGGCGCACCGCGAACATCCCGAAGTACGCGTGGTCCCCGCGGTGTTCGAGCTGGCAGCAGGCGATCAGCTCCCCGTCCCGCTCGGCGATCAGCAGTCGGCCGTCCGCTTTGCGCACCACGGCGGTCACGCCGTCCGGGTCGGTGCGCTGCCCCGCCAGCAGATCCGCCTCCGTCGTCCAGCCGGTCCGGCTGGTGTCGCCGCGGTACGCCGACTCGATGAGCTCGACGAGCCCGGGGACGTCGGCGTCGAGGGCGGTACGGAAGGTCAGCTCGCTGGTGGGCATGGCGCGCGGAGTCCTCTCAGAGCGGCACGAATGACTGCATGGAGGCTAACAAGCGGTATGCCTGCCGTGTCAGGGCCTTTCGCCACGGGCTTTCGGCGGTGACGAAAGGCCGCGCCCGGCCGCGGGCCGTAGGGTCCTGGCATGGTGCACGTACTGAGCAGCAGGGTGTTGTTGCGGCCGTCCGACCCCGAGCGGTCGCGGGCGTTCTACGGGGAGGCGCTGGGGCTGGAGATCTACCGGGAATTCGGTACGGGGCCCCACCGTGGCACGGTCTACTTCCTGGGCGGTGGCTTCCTGGAGGTCTCCGGACGCGCCGCGGATCCGGCCACGGACACCCTCCAGTTGTGGCTCCAGGTGGCGGACGTGGCCACCGCACACGAAGAACTGCGGGCCCGTGGCGTCGAGGTGCTGCGGCCGCCCGTGCAGGAGCCGTGGGGCCTCATCGAGATGTGGATCGCCGACCCGGACGGTCACAAAGTTGCAATCGTGGAAATCCCAGCGGACCATCCACTCCGATACCGACCCTGACGAAGCACAGCCCAACGGGACCCGGGAGCCACTCTCCATAGCCTCTTCGAAGTCGCCGCCCTTGCCGGGGAGACTGCGCACCCCCACAGCCAATCGTGCGCGAACAGAGTTACTCTCCATGCAGAGCTGCTCAATCACGAGCTCACTCCCTCGGCAAGGACCGTGAAGCTGACGCGCCGGGGACAGCATCTGTGTGCCGCGCAGCTCCCAGCAGCGGGAGCGGCAACGGGGGCGACCCCGCTTGGGATCGCCCCCGTCTGACCTGCATATGTGTCAGATCGCTGCGCCGATGCTACGGAACGCACTACACGTTGAAGCGGAACATCGACGGCTTCGCAGTGACCTGCATCGATCGTCCGTCGAGAGCCACGATCCAGCAGCGATCCAGCATGGGGGCCGCCACCGCACCGGTGTCCGTCCGGAACCCGCCCGGCATCGCTGTGCCTCCCACACGTTCGCCGTCCGACGCCGTCATGCCGAGTACCCGGATGCGGTGGTCTACGCGAGGGTTGCGACGACGTCGACGGGGCTGATCAGCGAGTCGCGGATGGGCGAGCGGTTCTCGACGAGGGAGAGGAGTTCCTCAAGCTGCTCACGCGTGGTGTCCGGGGCGTCGACGTGGAGGCAGACTCGCACCTGCTGTAGGCCCGGCCTTACCGAGGGGTCGATACCGAGGAATCCTCGAAGGTCGACATCGCCTTCGAGCTCCAGGCGGAAACTCTTGAGCTCGATGCCCTGCGCGGCAGCGTTGACGGCGAGCGTGACGGTGTAGCACCCGGCGAGCGCCTGCAGCACGTACTCGCCGGGGGAGACCGCGGTGTCGGTGCCCAGCAGCGCGACGGGTTCGTCGCTGCTCATCACGTACCGCGCGACGCGCGTCTGGTCTCGCTCACCGCCCTGGGTCATCGCGCCGGTCTCCGCGGTGAGCCGGCAGCCGCCCTGCCAAGAGCCGTTGAGCGAGAAGGTGGCCTGTCCGAGCTTGGGGTTGGCCTGGACGGCGGCCGTGGTGTCCTGGAGAGCCTGGACGTCGACCTCGTTGATCACAGACATGAGTGCGGGTTCCTTCGGTGGGTTGACATGTGGGTTGAGCGGAGGGGGGTGGGCCGATGGCGTCCGAGGCCGGCTGGGGCCGGTCAGTTGCGTCCGGCCATGACGCCGCCGTCGACGTCCCAGATGGCACCGGTGACCCAGTCGGTCCGGTCCGACAGGAGGAAGGCGACGGTGGCGGCGACGTCGTCGGGCGTGCCGGTCCGGCCGAGGGGGTGGAAGGTGTTGAAGCCGTCGAGCGCGGAGTCGACGTCCGCCTTGGGGATGAACTCTTCGTAGATCGGGGTGCGTACGACGGCCGGGGCCACCGCGTTGACGCGGATGCCGTGGGGGGCGAGTTCCAGCGCGAGGTGCTGGGTGAGCGAGTGGAGGGCGGCCTTGGCCATCGAGTACGCCGAGGACGGCGTGGCGGCGATGGCCTGGTGGGCCCACATGGAGCCGATGTTGACGATGGAGCCCTTCGCTCCACGGTCGATCATGTTGCCCGTGACGGTCTGGGTGAGGAAGAAGAAGGCCCGGTTGATGGCCTGGTAGCGGTCGTAGTCCGCGTGCGTGTGCTCCAGGAAGGACTTCGGGGCGAAGACACCGGCCGCGTTGACGAGCAGGGTGGCGTCGGCGTGCTGGTCGGTGAGGATGACCCGCAGGCGGTCGACCGCCGAGAGGTCGGCCAGGTCGGCCGCCAGGCCGACGGCCTTGCCGTGGGTGGACAGCGCGGCCGCTGCCTCGTCGGCGCCGGCCTGCGTGCGCCCGACGACGACGGCACTGCCGCCGGCGTCGAGGACGTGGCGCGCGATGGCGTAGCCCATGCCGCTGGTGCCGCCGATGACGATGACCTTCTGGCCCGTGAAGTCGAGGATGGTGGTGCTGGACATGTGGTGCTCCTGTTTCGGTGAGTACCCGGACGAGGAAGGGGGTGTCCGGTGTGGTTGTCAGGCGTAGGGGTTGAGGACGAGGTAGCCGTCGACGCGGCTGAGCCGGTCCGACTCGGGGTCGGGCGGGAGCGCGCGGCCGAGGTTGTCGGCACGGACCTCGCTGATCCACTGGTCGTGCTGGTACTCGTGGTTGATGAGTGCGGTCAGCAGGTGGGTCGCGACGACGGTCAGCTGGGTGCGGGCGCTGACCTTGCCGGCGGCGATGTCGCCGATGCGGGCGTGGACGCGTTCGGCGACGGTGTCGCGGAACGCGGTGAGCCGTTCGACGGTGGGCAGGGCGCCGCGGAACTTCTCGGGCTGCGCCGAGTCCATCAGGGCGTCCAGGGCCGGGTCGGGGCCGGGTTCGGCCGCGGTGAGGTTGCGGACCATGAAGTGAGCGACATGAGCCTGGTGACCGAGATGCCAGCCGATGGCGCTGGAGTTCTCGTGTGGGCGCCAGGTCACCTCGTCCGGGATGAGGTCTTTCCACAGCTGGTCGGTGTAGGCACGGGCACGGTCGTACTCGCGCAGCAGTGCGGTGAGTTCGCGCATGACGCCGCCTGCCCAGTTCAGACGGTGTCGTAGAGGCGGACCTCGGGTGCCGCCTCCAGCAACGGGGATAGGCCGCCGACCACATCGCGGGTGAACAGGTCGCTCGCCAGGTACGCCTTCGCGTCGGTCGCGGTCCGGAAGCCGTGGAGGACCTCGACGTCCTCGTCGCGGACGAGGAGCTCCTTGCTGGCGGTGCCCGGGACGGTGTCCAGGAACGGCCGCTTGTACTTCTCGTACACGCCTGCGGCCGCGACGCGGTTGGCCGGAGCCGCCGGCAGCGTGATCCCACGATACGCCATGGTTATGCCTCACTCGGTCGGCACGGAAAGTGCGGTGCGGTGGGTTCCGCAACATGCCTGCCAAGTTAGGCATTCCTGGAGGGGTCCGGTAGAGGATCTCGCTGAATCAGGCTATAAGCAATGCGTATGGCTAGCGGCGGGCGGCCACCAGGCTGTCGGCGAGGTGGAGCAGGTCCGTGGCGAGCAGGGAGTCGGCGCTCCAGACGGCTTCGAAGGAGATCTGCACCTCGCGACCCTCATTCAGCAGCGGCCGGTGGGGTACGTCGGGTGAGGTGAGCTTGGAGCGGGGGACCATGGCCGAGCCCAGGCCCAACTTCGTCCAGTCCTCCAGGACCTGGTAGCTGGCGGCTTCGCCCGGATAGGTGTTCAGGGGCATCTCGTGCGCCTGGAAGAGCTGCGTGGTGAACGTGGTCAGGCCGCAGGTGTCCGGCACGAGGATGAAGCGCTCCTTGCCGGCCTCTTCGAGTTCGAGCGGAGCCGCTACCGCGGTGGTGTCGGGGCTGACGACGACGATCGGCTCGACATCGATGACCCGGTGCTCGAAGCGCGGCATCGCGGTCACGGCCGGGATGAGGATGATGTCGAGCTGGCCGGCCAGCAGACATTCGCGCAGGTCCTGCATGTTCGCCTCGCGCAGCACGAGGTCACGGGGCACCGGAAGGTCCTGGACCATGCTGAACGCCCGGGCGACCAGGTGGGAGCTGATCAGCGGCGAAACGCCCATGCGGATCTTCTGCTCGCCGGGTTCGGTCAGCCGTCGGGCCTCCGCCGCGACGGCGTCGAGCGCGTCGAGGGCACGTTCGATCAGGGGCAGGATGCGGGCGCCGAACGCGGTCTGGGTCACGCCGCGCGGGGAGCGGTCGAAGAGCTTGTCGCCGAGCCGCTCCTCCAGCTTGGCGATGCCGTTGGACAGGGCGGGCTGGGTGACGCCGTAGGCGCGTGCGGCGGCGCTGAAGGACTTGGTCTCGGCGACCGCCTGCGCGTACCGGAGCCCTTCGAGATTCAGGCGATCGAACATAGCCATGGCTTATCGCTCCATTCACTGATGTCCCCTACCGGGCCAGTCTGCCTCTCCCTACGGTGGGACGCCTGCTAGGCAACCATAACCAGCAGCTATGAGCTTCGTTCTGTTCCTGGAGGAAGGCCACGATGTCCGACAGCGCCGTGACCATGGTCGTGACCGAGCCTCGGGGCCCCCTGCACCCCTTGACGGCCGGAACGACAACGCCGAGGGGCCGGTGGGTCCGTGTGTCGGTGGTGGCGAGCGGCGTGTGCAACGCCGACCTGGGGACGGCCGCGGCCACCGGTACTGGCACCTCTTTCCCGGTCACCCCGGGGCACGAGGTTGCAGGAGTCGTCGCCGAGATCGGCGACCAGGTAGAGGGCTGGGCGGTCGGAGACCGTGTGGCGGTCGGCTGGTTCGGCGGCAGCTGCGGGCACTGCGCGTACTGCCGTGCGGGGGACGTCGTCCACTGCGCCGAACGCAAGATCCCCGGCCTGTCCTACCCGGGCGGCTGGGCCCAGAGCATCACCGTGCCCGCCAACGCGCTCGCCCGCATCCCCGACGGCCTCGGCCTCTTCGACGCCGCCCCCTTCGGCTGCGCGGGCGTCACCACCTTTAACGCCGTCCGCAAGGCGGGTACGCGCGCGGGCGGTCGGGTCGCCGTGTTCGGGCTCGGCGGCCTGGGCCACCTCGCCGTCCAGTTCGCGGCCAAGCTCGGGTACGAGACGATCGCCATCGCCCGCGGCGGCGCCCGCGAGAAGCTCGCACGCGAGCTCGGCGCCCACCACTACATCGACAGCGCCGCCCAAGCGCCCGGGGCCGCTCTGAAGGAACTCGGCGGCGCCGACCTCATCGTCTACACCGCCTCCTCCTCCGCCCCTGTGGACGAACTGCTCACCGGGCTGAGCGTGCACGGGCAGCTCACCCTCGTCGGCGTCGACGCGGGCTCCGCGACCGTCCCGGCGGCTCGGCTCGTCATGAACGGCCACACTCTCACCGGTCACCTGACCGGCAGCTCGCGCGAGACCGAAGAGGCGATGGAGTTCGCCGTCACCACCGGCGTACGGCCCCTGATCGAACGCATGCCGCTGAAGCAGGCCGGCGACGCCGTGACCCGGCTGCGCTCCGGGGCTCCCCGCTTCCGCATCGTCCTCGACACCACCGACAGCGAGTAACCACCCCCCCTCCGGTCGCCCCGTCGTGCGTGGCGGCACCGGCTCGGCACGCTCGCAGAGCCGGACGCCAAGGCCCACGCCGACAGGGGTTCGGCTGGTGAGAAAGGACGTCCCCCATGTCCCACCGGGACACCCACGACGTGATCGTGATCGGCGCCGGTGCCTCCGGACTGGCCGCGGCCACCGCGCTGCACGCCGCCGGCCGCGACACCGTCTGCCTGGAGGCTCGCAACCGCATCGGCGGACGCCTGCTCTCCGCCTCCACCCCTCACCCCGAGCGAGCCCTCGATCTCGGAGCCACCTGGTTCTGGGACGGCGAGGAGCGCGTCCGCACCCTCGCCGCGCGCAGCGGCATCGAGACCTTCGATCAGCACCTCGCCGGCGACTCCCTCCTCCAGGAGACCACCGCCATACGCCGACTCGCCGGCAACCTGATCGACGCCCCCTCCCGGCGCTTCGCCGCCGGATCCCCGAGCATCACCACCGCGCTCGCCGCCGCCCTGCCCACCGGCACACTGCAACTGGACACGCCCGTCACCGCCATCCGCCCGGACGGCGAAGGCCTCCTGGCAGTGCACACCCCGACCGGAACCCTGTACGCGGAGCAGGTCGCCCTGGCCATCCCGCCGGCCCTGGCAATGGAGCGCATCGACTCCGACGGAGCGCTCCCCGCCGACCTCGTACGCCTCGCCCAGGGCACCCCGGTCTGGATGGGCGCCGTCGCCAAGGTCGTCGCCCACTACCGGTCCGCCTTCTGGCGGGAAGACGGGCTCGCCGGCGCGGCCTTCAGCAGGACCGGCCCACTCCAGGAGATCCACGACATGTCCGGGCCCGCCGGTGAGCCCGCCGCACTCTTCGGATTCGCGCACGCCCGCACCGTCCGCCCCGGCTTCGAACAAGCCGTCGTCGCCCAGCTCGCCCAGCTCTTCGGCCCGGCCGCGGCCACCCCCGACGCCCTGCACCTACGGAACTGGAGCGCCGAGCGGTGGACGTCCCCGTCCACCGTGCAGCACCTGGCCGACTACTCCCTCTTCGGCCACCCCCTCTACCAGCGGCCGGCGCTGGACGGCCGACTGCACTGGGCGTCGACCGAGACGGCGACCGACCACGCCGGACACATCGAAGGCGCCCTCGCCGCCGGAGAACGGGCGGCGCGAGCCGTCCTGGCGGCTTCCCGCGTACCGGACAGCCTCCGCGCGACAAGCCGGTAGGGCCTCCCCGCCACGGACGCGCCAGCCCTGCCCGGCACCGCATGCCACGCTCACGAAGGAACTCGATGGCGAACCCCTCTGCCCTCCGGCCCGACATACCCGTCGTCCCCACCGGCACAACGTCCCAGCGCCGCATCCTGCGCGCTCTGGTCGCCTCTCAGATCCTCAGCGGCGCCGGGCTCGCCGCAGGTGCTCCGCCAGTCCAGCCGGCAGCTGTCCACGGCCACCTTGATCTTCATCGGCGACCGGCTGCGCGGCCACCTGAAGAAGTTCCGCCCACGGTGGCGCAAGCTGCCGCCCTGACAGATCGCCACGATCTCCGTCCTGCGTCATGACCAGCGGCTTGCCGACATGGCCGGCGGCAAGCGTATCTCCGCGACCACGGTGCGCAGTTGGGCACTGGAAGTGATCCCGGAACCTGTCAAGTCAAATGAGACGGTGGGAGGCTATGAGTTCTGCTAAGGGGGTTCTGTCTCAAGTCGGGGTTCGTTGACCCGGACGGTCACCGGATCGTGCTGACGCAGGTCCCGGCGGACCATCCGCTGCGCTACCGCCCCTGAGGCCTGTCCGACGGAGCGGGGCCGGGCGCGGTCCGCGACGCCCTTGCGGGTGCGCTGCCGGGCCCGGAGCCGCCTGCCCGGAGCCGTCGGGCCCTCGCGCCCGCGCCCCCCGTGCGTCCGTGCGCTCCCGTGTGCGGGTCAGCGGGCGGGAATCCTGCCCCCGTTGCGTACGGGTCCCAGGGGAGGTGCTGGGTGCACGGACCACCGTGGGTCGGCTGGCCGCTGGTGCTGCTGTGTGCCGCGGCCGGCGCGTACTGCCTGGTGCGGTCGCGTACCGTCCCGGCCGCCGAGCGGCGAGCGGCGCGCGGTGAGGGGCTGATGGCGCTGGGGATGGCGGCGATGGCGTGGCCGGCGTCCGCCGCGGCGCCCCTGGCGTGGTCGCCGTGGCTGTTCACCGCGGTGTTCGGGGCGGCGGGGCTGTGGGCGCTGGCCCGGCGCCATCTGCATCATGCGGTGGGCGCGGGAGCCATGGCGTACATGGCGCTCGCGATGGTGCTGCCCGCCGGGCAGTGGGGCCCCGCCGGGCACCTGGACGGGATGGGCCGGACGGCCGGGATGAGCCCGATGGGGCACCCGGCGCCGGGCGGAGTGCCGTTGCTGACCGGGCTGTTGCTCCTCTACTTCACGGTGTACGTGATCGCGGCGGGCGTCCGGCTGGCGCCGGCGGCGGTGACCACGGCGCCGGACGGGCCGGCGGCGGACGCCGGGCCGCCCGGGGTGCTGCGGGCCTGCCGGGTGGCGATGGGGATCGGCATGCTGGCGATGCTGCTGGCGCTGTGAACTGCGGCGATGCCTGCCGTCCCGGGTGCGCCGCCCGCACGCCCGGTCCGCGGTGCACACCCGTTGCGCGGGTGGCATACGTCACTTCCGGCCCGCGCCCGTACCAACGGGTAGGCGCCCGCTCATAGGCTGACGCCATGATGGTCCCCCTCGCGCTGATGATTCTCGGCGTGCTGGCCGCGGCAATGGCGCCGCGGCTGATGGCCCGTTCCGACTGGCCCGGCCGTGAGCCGGTGCTCGCCCTGTGGGTGTGGCAGTGCGTCGTCGCCGGTGTCCTGCTGTGCTGCCTGCTCGCGATGTCGCTGAGCGCGGCCGCCGCCTGGGAGGCCGTGCGCAGCCCGGTGTTCGGATTCGCCCCGCATGTGGTCGTCGAGGCGTACGCACTCCAGGGGCACGGGCCCTGGGCCGGGGCGCTGGCCCTGCTGCTGGCGGGCGGTGGCGCCTGGACCGCCGTCACCCTGACCCGCGAGGTGCGGGCGGCGCGCGTCCGCCGCCGGCAGCGCCGCGCCGAACTCCTGCGCCGCTCGCCGCTGCTGCCCGGTGAGGAGCCGACCGGTGAGCGCCTGGTCGTCCTGGAGGGCGACCGCCCGGAGGCCTGGTGGTTGCCGCACTCCTCGCCCCAACTGGTCATCACCACCTCGGCGTTGCGGCGCCTGAAGGGCCGTCAGCTGGATGCCCTGATCGCACACGAGCAGGGCCATGCGCGGGCCCGGCACGACCTCCTGCTGCACTGCGCCTCGGCGCTGGCCGTCGGCTTCCCGCAGATCCCGGTCTTCGCCGCGTTCCGCGATCAGGTGCACCGGCTGGTCGAGCTGGCCGCCGACGACGTGGCCTCGCGCCGCTTCGGCCGGCTGACGATCGCGCTGGCGCTGGTCGAGCTCAACGAGGACCGCGGGGTGTTCGGCCCGTGCCCGGCCCAACTGGCCCAGGTGCCGGAGCGGGTGGACCGGCTGCTGTCCCCCGCGCCCCGTTTCACCCCCGGCCGACGGCTGCGGATGACGGCGGTGGCCGCGCTGGTGCCGGCGGTGCCGCTGCTGGTGACCTTCGTTCCCGGGCTGCGCGCACTGACGTAGGCCGGTCCGACGGGTCAGGGCGCGGGCCCGGCCATGACCCGTCGGACGGGCCCTTTGTCCCTCGCCCCGGGCGCCCGGCGTGGGCGAGGATCGTCCCATGCCCACCACGCCTCCCGCCGCCCGGACGTCCGCCGTGGACGGCGAACGCCGCGCCGCGTCCGCCCCGCCACGCCCCGCCGTCGCCGCCGCCCTGCTGTGCACGGTCCTCTTCGGCCTGCTGCTCACCCTCGTCGTGTTGCGCTGGGGCCCGCTGATCTCCCTGGACACGGACCTGGCCGGGGCGCTGCACCGGACGGCCGTCGCCGAACCCGGCTGGACCCACCGCAACCGGGTGCTCAGCGACTGGGCGTGGGACCCGTGGACGATGCGGGCGGTGCTGGCGGCGGTGGTCTGGCTGCTGCTGCGGCGCGGGGAACGGCTGCTCGCCGCCTGGGTGGCCGCCACCTCGCTGCTGGGTACCGGCGTCCAGCAGGCGGTGAAGGCGCTGGTCGGCAGGGAACGCCCGGTCTGGCCGGACCCGGTGGACTCCGCGGGCTATGCCGCCTTCCCTTCGGGGCACGCACTCTCCGCGCTGGTCGCGGGCGCCCTGGTGCTGTGGCTGCTGCGGCTGCACGGGGTGTCGCGGCGGTGGCGGTGGGCGGCCCGGGCGGTGGTGGCGGTCTCGGTCGTCGGCGTCGGCTTCACCCGGGTGTTCCTGGGGGTGCACTGGCCGTCGGACGTCGTCGGCGGCTGGCTGCTGGGCGGCGCCCTGGTGGCGGGGTCGGTGGCCGTGTACCACGCGTATGTGGCCAGGTGGGATCGACCCGGCTGCGCCCAGGAGACAGGATGGCGGTCATGACGACGATCACAGGTGTGCTCTTCGACTTCTCCGGGACCCTGCTGCACATCGAGCCCGCCGAGTCCTGGCTGCGCGCGGCGCTGAGCGCGTCCGGCACGGCCATGGACGAGGCCGAGCTCGCCCGGCGGGCGGCCGCACTGGAACGGGCCGGTGCGCTGCCCGGCGGCGCCCCGCCCGTCGAGATCCCTGCCGATCTGGCCGGGCGGTGGGAGATCCGCGACCGCGACGCCCGCCTCCACCGCGCGGTGTACACCGGACTGGCCCGCCAAGTGCCGCTGCCCGCTCCGGAGTTGTACGACGCGCTCTATGAGCGTCACAAGACCGCGGAGGCCTGGCGGCCCTATCCGGACGCCGCCGAGGTGCTGGCGGAGCTGCACCGGCGCGGCATCCGGATCGGCGTCCTGAGCAACATCGGCTGGGACCTGCGGCCGGTGCTGCGGGCCCACGGCCTGGACCGCTATGTCGACACCTGCGTGCTGTCCTGCGAGCACGGCCTCCAGAAGCCCGATCCACAGCTCTTCACCCTCGCCTGCCGGGAGTTGGGGCTCGCCCCGTCCACGGTCCTGATGGTGGGTGACGACCGTACGGCGGACGGCGGCGCGACGGCGGTGGGCTGCACCTTCCTGCCGGTGGAGCGCCTGCCGGCGGACGGGCGCCCGGACGGCCTGCGGCCGGTGCTGGACCTGGTGGGCTGAGGCTTCACCGGTGCGTGCGGCGGCCGGACGGAAAAACGGAACCGCCCCGGCCGGCGGGTGCCGGCCGGGGCGGAAGGGGCTTCCGCGGCTGCGCGTCAGCTGAGGGTCGCGAGGGCCTGGTTGAAGGTGGCCGACGGGCGCATGACCGCCGAGGCCTTCGCGACGGCGGGCTGGTAGTAGCCGCCGATGTCGGCCGGCGAGCCCTGCACCGCGATCAGCTCGTCGACGATGGCCTGCTCCTGCTCGGTCAGCGTCTTGGCGAGCGCCGCGAACGCCTCGGCGAGCTGGGCGTCCTCGGTCTGCTTGGCCAGCTCCTGCGCCCAGTAGAGCGCGAGGTAGAAGTGGCTGCCGCGGTTGTCGATGCCGCCGAGCTTGCGGCTGGGCGACTTGTTCTCGTTCAGGAAGGTGCCGGTGGCGCGGTCGAGGGTGTCGGCGAGCACCTGGGCGCGCGCGTTGCCCGTCTTCTGCGCGAGGTGCTCGAAGCTGACCGCGAGCGCGAGGAACTCACCCAGGCTGTCCCAGCGCAGGTAGTTCTCCTTGACCAGCTGCTGGACGTGCTTGGGCGCGGAGCCGCCGGCACCGGTCTCGAACAGTCCGCCGCCGTTCATCAGCGGGACGACGGACAGCATCTTGGCGCTGGTGCCCAGCTCCAGGATCGGGAACAGGTCGGTCAGGTAGTCACGCAGCACGTTGCCGGTGACCGAGATCGTGTTCTCGCCGCGGCGGATGCGGTCGAGGGAGAACTTGATCGCGTGGACCGGCGCCATGATCTCGATCTGCAGGCCGTCCGTGTCGTGCTCGGGGAGGTAGGCCTTGACCTTCTTGATCAGCTGCGCGTCGTGGGCGCGCTCCTCGTCGAGCCAGAACACCGCCGGGTCGCCGGTCGCCCGGGCACGGGTGACGGCGAGCTTGACCCAGTCGCGGATCGGCAGGTCCTTGGTCTGGCACATACGGAAGATGTCGCCGGCGCCCACGGCCTGCTCCAGCACGACGTTGCCGGCCGCGTCGAGGACCCGCACGGTGCCCGTGGTGGGGATCTCGAAGGTCTTGTCGTGGCTGCCGTACTCCTCGGCCTTCTGCGCCATCAGGCCGACGTTCGGCACCGAGCCCATCGTCGACGGGTCGTAGGCGCCGTTGGCACGGCAGTCGTCGATGACGACCTGGTAGATACCGGCGTAGCTGCTGTCGGGGAGCACCGCGAGGGTGTCGGCCTCCTCGCCGTCCGGGCCCCACATGTGGCCGGAGGTGCGGATCATGGCCGGCATGGAGGCGTCGACGATGACATCGCTCGGCACGTGCAGGTTGGTGATGCCGCGGTCGGAGTCGACCATGGCGAGCTCCGGGCCCTCGGTGAGCTCGGCGTCGAAGGACGCCTTGATCTCGGCACCGTTGGGCAGCGACTCCAGGCCCTTGTAGATGCCGCCGAGGCCGTCGTTCGGGGTCAGGCCCGCGGCGGCGAGCGACTCGCCGTACTGGGCGAAGGTCTTCGGGAAGAAGGCGCGGACCACGTGGCCGAAGATGATCGGGTCGGAGACCTTCATCATCGTGGCCTTCAGGTGCACCGAGAACAGCACGCCCTCGGCCTTGGCGCGGGCGACCTGCGCGGTGAGGAACTCCCGCAGCGCGGCCACGCGCATCACGGACGCGTCGACGACCTCGCCCGCGAGGACCGGTACCGACTCGCGCAGCACGGTGGTGCTGCCGTCGTCCCCGGACAGCTCGATGCGCAGGGAGCCGGCGTCGGCGATGACCGCGGACTTCTCGGTGGAGCGGAAGTCGTCGGTGTCCATGTGCACGACGTTCGTCTTCGAACCGGACGTCCAGGCGCCCATCCGGTGCGGGTGCGCCTTGGCGTAGTTCTTCACCGACGCGGGGGCGCGGCGGTCGGAGTTGCCCTCGCGCAGGACCGGGTTGACGGCGCTGCCCTTGATCTTGTCGTAACGGGCGCGGATGTCCCGCTCCTCGTCGGTCTTCGGGTCGTCCGGGTAGGCCGGGAGCGCGTAGCCCTGCTCCTGGAGCTCGGCGATGGCCGCCTTGAGCTGCGGAATCGAAGCCGAGATGTTCGGCAGCTTGATGATGTTCGCCGCGGGAGTCTTGGCCAGCTCACCGAGCTCGGCGAGGGCGTCGTCGATCCGCTGACCCTCCTCCAGGTGCTCGGGGAAGCTCGCGATGATGCGCCCGGCCAGGGAGATGTCACGGGTCTCCACGCTGACGCCGGCCGTCGACGCGTATGCCTGGATCACCGGCAAGAACGAATACGTCGCCAGGGCCGGGGCCTCGTCAGTGTGGGTGTAGATGATGGTCGAGTCAGTCACCGGGTGCTCCGCTCCACGTCTGCAACATTGCTCGACATCAAGATATCTCGTGGGCGGCTCCGTCTCGACATGACCCCGCCAGGGGCAAATCCGGAGGAATCCATTCCGAACGGTTTCGGCCGGTCCAATTCGCGCCGGCCGGCGGGCGACCCGCGGGAACCGCCCGCCGGCAGGGCGATCGGTCAGCCCACCTTCGTCCACCGCCGGCAGCCGCTGGTCTCGAACGTCTCGCCCTTGGTGAGGGTGACGCGGGCCGGGCCCCTGGGTGTGCCGTGGGCGATGATGCCGCCCCTCGCACCGCTGGAGTCCTTCGCGCGTACCCAGGAGCACCGGGGTATGTCGGACGCGGCGGGGCCGCCGGTCCGGTACGTACCGGCGGCGATGTCCTCCCCCACCCGATGACTGCCCTGGCCGATCGTGGTGCCGGACCCCGCGGCGGCCGCCTTTGCGGCGGCTCTCTCCGGCTTGCCCACCGAGGCCCTGACCGGCTTGGCGGTGAAGGTGACCGCCGCCGTGGGGGCCGGCTTCGCCCCGGGCTTCGTGCCGCCACTGCCGTCGCCTCCGACGGCCGCGCCGAGCCCGAGGACGGTGCACGCGCACACCGCCCCCACTGCGATCTTGAGTGCGGCGTGCTCCTTCCGCGGCGGTTGCCCGGCGGGCGGCATGGCGAAGGAGTGGAGCTGCTGACCGAAGGACGCGGGCTGCTGTTGCGAGTGCGACATGAACGTTCCCCCAGCATCTGTGATGGTGTGGTGAAGACCGCTCAATGCCGTTGAAGGTTGTACGGAAGCCCGGGTGACCGTCGCCCACTCACCGCGCGCTCGCCCGCCCCCGCCGGAACGGGGAGCGCCGACGCCCCGGCCCGCGGGCCGGGGCGGCCCCTCAGCCGATCTCGTGGCGACCGTTCATGAAGACGTGTCGGACGCGGCGGAGGGCGTCCAGCTCGTGCAGCGGGTTGCCGTCGACGACGAGGAGGTCGGCGCGCAAGCCGGGACGGAGGGCGCCGGTGTCGGTCAGCCCCAGGGCACGGGCGGCGTCGACGGTGGCCATATCGAGAATCTCGGCAGGGGTGAAGCCGAGCGACGCGAAGAATTCGAGCATGCCGACGTAGTCGCCGAACCGCGCTCCCGGCACACCGGCGTCGGTGCCGGCGATGAAACGGACACCGGCCTCCCGCATGTCACGGATGACCCGGACCATCGCCTCGGCGCCTTCGGGGCCGAGCTTTTGGAGGAACAGCCGCCAGTCCCCGGAGACACAGCGGCAGACGGAGATGTCGTTCTCGATGATGCGGCGGGTGATCTCCGGGTCGTAGGTGACGCCGTCGGCGGTGCGCCAGGAACAGTGTTCCAGGGTCCGGACGCCGGCTTCTACGCAGTCGGCGATGGCGGCGGTGCCGTGGGCGTGCGCCGCCACCTCCAGGCCGTGGCCGGCGGCCTCCTCGACGATCAGGCGCAGTTGCGCGCGGGTGAACTGCGACTCCCACATCCGCGGGCCCCCGGGGGTGAGGGCGCCGCCGGAGGCCATCACCTTGATCAGGTCGGCTCCCGCTGCCGCATTGCGGGCGATCTGCTTGCGGATGTCGTCGTCGGTGGTGACCTCACCGCCGAAAAATCCGCAGTGGCCACCCGGTGGGGTCAGGGGTGCGGTCGCGGCGAGGAGGCGCGGCCCGGACGTCTCCCCGGACGCGATGGCCGCGCGCAGCGCGATGGTGAGGGCGTCGCGGTCACCGAGGTCCCGTGCGGTCGTCACCCCGGCGCCCAGCAGTTGTCCGGCGCGGTCCGCCATGGCGGCGGCGAGCTCGTCCGGGGCGGCCTCGGTCACCGCGCGCACCGGGGCGGGGCCCGCGTCGAAGGCGAGGTGGACATGGCAGTCGATCAGTCCGGGCAGCACCGTGGCTCCCGGGCACCGCAGGCGCGGCACGCCCGGATCCACCGTCGCCGCCAGCTCGGCCGCGGTACCGACAGCGGTGATCACGCCGGCGTCGACGAGTACGGCGCCGTCGCGGATCTCCTGGTCCGCACCTCCGGTGAGGACCAGGTCAGCGGTTATCAGTACCTTGTTCACGATGTCCTTTCGCATAGGCACGGGAGACGGCGACGAGTTCCCGGGCTTCGGCGCCCAGGTCGTTGCCGGAAGGGGAAGCGATGCGGGTGGCGGAAAAGGCCGTATCGGGATCCTCGGTGGCCGGCTTCAGCGCGAGCGCGTCGGCGATGTGCCGGGCGAGTTGATCGGCCGGGCCGCGGGCGAGATCGGCCTCGGGGGCGACGCGCGCCAAATAGGGGCTCAGCCGCACCAGTCCGTCGCGGCATTCGATGAGCCGGCGGTAGAACCGCTCGTGGGTACGGCGGAACCGGAAGCGACGCCATGGGGAACCGCTCGGCTCGACATTCAGGACGAGTTCCGGATAAGCCGCGGCGAGGGCGGTCCACAAAGGGGTGAGCTCGCGGTACATACGGCGGTGGTACACCACTGACCGCAGATGGGCGGCTACTTGCATGGCCGCGGAATAGGTCAACCCGAGCAGGACGATGCCCAGCGCCCAGTCGTTCATCGACCAGTTCACCGTGTTGAACGCCTGGTGCGAGCCGGGATCGTCCATGCGCAGAAAGACCCAGACGACCCGATTGACCGAGGTGAGGGCCAGCACGAACAGGCCGAGTGCCATGGCCCGCAGGCCGGCCGCCAGGTGCCGGTTCGCCAGGCGCGCATAGCGCAACGCCCAGAGTGCCGGGGTGAGATAGGCGTAGACGAAATAGGCGTTGCCGATGAGGTAGAACGCGGCGATGGCCGGCTGTGTCATGTCCGCCGTGGTCAAGGTGTGACCGCGCAGCGCCGCCGGGGTCGCGATCATGTCGATGACCAGGGCGGTCAGGACACCGGCGAGCAGGCCCGCGTGGAGCCGGACCTGGCGCCGCCCGGCGGCGTCCGGGCCGGGCATGGAGAAGAGGAAGACCAGGATGAGCGCGCCGAGGCCGGACATGTGGACCGCGTTGAACGCGATCTTTCCGACGCCGACCGCCGTGGCGGAATCGACCGCGAGGAGGACCTCGGGAAAGCTGAGGATTTGCCCGGAAGCCAGCAGGAGCAGGCAGGCGACCAGAAGGCGCAGCACCCGGTCCCGCGGTGCGCGGGTCAGGTCGACGATCTTCCATATCGCCCCGACGATCAGCATGAGGGTCACTGGCTGTTGGAAGATTACGTCCACCCCCAGCGGGGGTTCAGCGCGGAACTGAGCGGGCCGAGCGCGGAATCCTCGGGGGTGCGTGGGGTGGCGTAGTCGATGACCACCGCCCATTCCTGGATGATGGTCGCGACCAGTTCGGCCTCGCGCTCATAGTCCTCGGTGTAGCAGGTGCGGCGAAATCCCCGGGGGACCTCATCGCCAGGGGAATCGGGACCGAGGTCCGGCAGTTCCTCCTCGAAACCGCCGTCGTCCTGGTGGTCGGCGAGGATGTGGCCGATCTCGTGCAGGATGATGTGGTCCTGATGTACGCGGGTCGTTTCCTCTTGGTAGAAAATGCATTCCTCGTGCGGCCGGGACATCCACACCCCGAACGGGCCGGGTATCGGCAGCGCCCAGGGAATCAACCGTATGGGTTTGCCCCGGAGTTCACCGAGCCGGCGGCATAACTCGCGCACCTCCAGCGGGGGCTGAATGTCGAGCTGCCGCAGCAGATGCTTGCAAGAGCGGCGGAGTTCGCGTTCGCGTACGGCCACGACGTCCTTTCTCACGCCCCGGCGCCGGTGCCGGGGGTCCCGTCCTGATCGAATGTCTCGATCATCTTGAGCAGTTGCTCACGCATCGCCGGCGTCATCGCGCCCGCCCTCATCGCGATCTTCCGCACCTGATGACCGGCGAGCCGTTCGCGCAACAGCGCGTCCTCGGGGTCCTCTTGGGCGACCAGGCACTGGATCGTGATCGGCCGCGACTCCGGCTCGCGATGGTCGTCGAAGAACTTCGCAAGCCCCTCCAGGACGCTCAGCGTCGGGTTGGTGTGCGACCCGTTGCGCAGCATGGCCAGATAACTCCGCGAGAGCGTCGCCGGGTGCGAGGGATCGGCGGTCACCGCCTTGGCCACTTCGGCAGTGGAATACTCCCGCTGCCGGCCATGGGCATCGGTCCACCGCACCCTCGCGAACAATGCGTTCAGCCGCTCGGCCAGCGACCGCTCGCTGCCTCGGTCAGCCTCTGCCACCATGCCCACGCTCCCCCGGCCGTACCCGCCCGTCATCCCCTGTATCAGCCACTGTGTACTAGCCGATTGGCCACTACACAAGACTACTTGACCCTGTACTCCACAGGGTGCCAATATATTGGACGCTTCGCGCATGACACCGGCTGACGTCAGAGAACACGCCCTCTCCGCAGGCATGTTGGAGGCCGTGCTTCCCACGACAGCCCGTCGCGCACGAGACCGGTGTCCGAGGAGTGGGCCTGCCCGCGCCGACCGCTCGCAGCTCTGGGCGGCCGTACACCGGAATCCGCGATCCGGTGGAGGAAGTGGTTCGAGCCGTCACAGGGGAACGGCTCGCGCTCCCCTTCCCTCCGCCGGATCCTTGCGCGCCGAGGGGGTGTCTTCCTAGCTGCTCCCGCCGGCGTTGCCGAGTGCGGCGACGAGTTGGGAGCGCCCGTCGATGTGCAGCTTCCGGTAGGCACGGGTGAGGTGGGTCTCCACGGTCCGGAGGGACACGAAGAGGCGTTGCGCGATCTGCTTGTTGCTGTAGCCCTGGGCGGCCAGCGCGGTGACCCTCTCCTCGCTGACCGTCAGATTGCCACCGGGGTGCGCCATGCGCGTGGTGGCCCGGCCGCCCGCGTCGTGCAACCTCTTCTGCAGGCGCTGGGCGAGCGAAGTGGCCCCGCACTCGGTGGCGATGTCCAGCCCGCGGCGTACGGCGGTACGCGCGCCGGCCTTGTCGTCGCGCTGCATCAGCGCGCGCCCGTAAGCGTGCAGGGCGCGGGCCAGCTCAAGACGGGCGGGGGTGCGCTCCAGCGTGCTCACGGCCTCGGCCAGCAGGGCGAGCCCTCGCGGCCCGTCCGTCATCGCGCCCTGGGAGAGCAGCGCCACTCCCAGGGCGCGCGGGACCTCGCAGCGCCTCGCGAGCGCCAGCTCCTCCTCCAGGAGGGCGTGTGCCTCGCGACGACGGCCCAGCGCCAGCTGGAGGACGGCGGCACGGGACCGCCAGGGGGCGATCACCGGGCTGAGGGCGCCGGACGTCGCGAGGTGGTGACCGCACTCCCGCAGGAGCGACAGCCCGCCGTAGAGATCGCCCCGCGCGGTGCGCAGCGCCGACAGGCTCATCAGGAAGCGGCTCCATTCCCAGGAGACGTCGGCCGGGTCGGTGCCGGCGTGCCGGGCGGCGAGGGTCTCGGCCGTCTCAAGATCGCCCTGCTCCACCAGGGTGTCGATTCTGATGGCTTCCAACGACAGCCGGAACGGTGGCTCGCCCTTCGGCCACGGACCCTCGGCCGCGGCACGGGCCGTGGCGGCCGCCTCCCCGATGTCCCCCCGCGCCCACTGGATGCTCGCCTTGTAGACGAGCAGGGACGAGGACAGCAGGTCCAGGCGCCGGGCGCGGGTCTCCCGCAGCAGGTCTCCGCAGAACTGCTCGGCCCGGTCGAGCTGGTCCAGATGGAGCAGGGAGCGGGCCACGCAATAGTGCAGCGGGAACAGGTCGAGGGAGAACGTGGGCAGATTGACCGCGGCGCGGTTGACCAGCTCGAGGACCTCCCCGGCCGGCTTGCCCGCCCGCAGCGCGTCGAACGCCCGGATGCCCAGCAGCTGTCGTTCCCCCGGCGTGCTGCCCGTCAGTTCCTCGTCGACCCGCACGCTCGGCTGCCCTGGCGCGCTCCGCAGCGAGGGCCGCTCGAACTCCAGCCACCAGCGCAGGGCCTCCTTGCGCAGCCGCCGTTCGCGGGCACTCGGCGCCGGAAGCTCCTGCGTGGACAGTTCGGCGGTCAGGCCGGCCAGCCCCACGGCGAGCCCGCGGTGGTCCCGGGTCAGGAGGGAGGAGTACGTGATCACGCCGACGGCTTTCGTGCGGAGCGAGGCGTCGTTCAGCCCCTCCAGCGCCCCCGCCGCGTACGACACCGCGAGGGTCGGGTCGTAGTGGCTGGCGGCGGTGGCGAGTTGCAGGAGTACCTGGGCCTGTTCGTCCGGCGTGATCGGCTGGTGCACGGCGTGGCGCAGATACGTCACGGCGGTCTCGGCGGCGCCCCTGCGCACCGCCTCTTCGGCGGCCCGGCGCAGGACGCTCACCGCCCAGCCGCCCTGTACCGGACCGGCGGCCAGGAGGTGTGCGGCCACCTCCTCGTCGGGCCGCCCGTCCAGGTGGAGCACCCGGGCCGCCCGGGCATGGGCCTCCCCCACCTCCTGGGGGGACCACTGGGCCCGCACGGTGTCCCGGACCACGGGGTGCGTGAAGCACAGTTCGTCGCCGGCGCGCAGCAGGCCGAGGGCGTGCAGCTCCGCCGCCGCGCACCGGATCACGGCCTCGCCCTTGCCGCAGTAGGCCGCCAGCAGCTCCGGCGGCCTGCGGTCGCCCAGGATGGCCAGCCCACGGGCGAGTGCGGCGGTGTCCTCGGACCCCTGGCAGAGCCGGTCCCTGATCTCCCGGTGCAGCGTGTGCAGGCCGAAGGTCGTGATGCGCTCGCGCCCCTTGCTGTCCGGCCGTACGCCGCTGCGCCGGGCATCGCACAGCAGCGCCCGCAGAAAGAGCGGGTGGCCGTCGGTTGCGGCGTGGCAGGCGGCGGCGAACGACGGATCTCCGGGTCGGGTGTCGAACACCTCCGCAACCAGGCGTTCCACGCTTTCCGGAGCCAGCGGCTTCAGGGGGACGGTGCGACATATCGAGGGGTGGGCCAGCTCGTTGAACAACGCCTCGGGCGCGGGCCTTTCGCCCGTGCGCGTGGTGACGGCCAGCAGCACGGGGTGGGCGTCGGCCTGGTGCACCAGGCCCGCGAGCCACCGCAGCGACGGCGGGTCGATCGACTGCACGTCGTCGATCGCCAGCAGCAGCGGCTGACGACGCGCGAGGCGGAAGGCGAGGTGGGTCAGGCTCCGTATGGTCTCGGCCCCGTCGGGGCGGGCGCCGGACACGTGGTGCGGGCGGTCCGGCAGGCAGAGCCCGCGCACGACCGGGTCGGCGGCGCCGTTCAACGGATGCCCGTGCTCGATGCCGGGGTCGGCGGCCAGCAGCGAACGCAGCAGCCGCCGGACCGTCCCGAAGGCGAAGTCGCGCTCCAGCGCGTGGCAGTGTGCCCGCAGCACCAGGAAGTCGGGGAGCCCGTCGAGCCAGTGGTGCAACAGGGTCGTCTTGCCGATGCCGGCGTCCCCGTCGAGCTGTACGACCCGCAGCCCCCCGTTGCGGACTTCCCCGGCCACCGCTTCCAGCGCGGTCAGCTCGGCGGCACGTCCCACGAAGGGCCACGCGGCCTGCTCGGACGCACGGTCCTGCGGCGGCTCGGCGCGCAGCGGGAGACCCGGATCCATCGTGTCGCGTCGGCGCCTGTCCATCCGGTGCTCACCTTCTGTCGCTCGGTGTGTCAGACGCTTGCTTGCGTAAGCAGGTTGCACATGCGGCGAAGCGGATCAAATTCCGATAAGTGATCGCCCTGTTCGGCGAGGTGGAGACCGTAAGTGTCGTGGTACGGGCGGCCCGGTGTCGTGGTCGTGCCGCCCACCCGTCGTGGTCCCGGGCGGTCACGGGCGGTGACGGAGAGCGGCACCGTTGCGTGGGGCGCAACCAGTTGGGAAGGCTCGCGCTAGAGCGGGCCGGAATCCGTACCCGTGCCGTGGGCGCGCAGGATGCCGGCCGTGCCCGCCGCGAGGAGGCAGCACGCGACCGGCACGAAGAACGTGAGGTTGAGCGGGGCGAAGCGGGTCAGCTGCCCGATGACGGCCGGCCCGGCGAGCATGCCGAGGTAGCCGAGGCCGGCGACGCGGGAGACGTTGGCGCCGGTGGCGGTGCGGTCGGCGTGGCCCGCCGCGCTGAAGAGCTGGGGGACACAACCGGCCAGCCCGGCCCCGCACACGGTCCAGCCGAGCAGGGCCGGCGGGACCGAGCGGGACAACGCCACCACCGTCAGGGCCAGTGCGGCCGTCGACGCCCCGTACCGCAGGACCGCCACCGGACCCCAGCGCGCGACCACGCGGTCGGCGAGCAGACGGCCGACCGTCATGGCGGTCGCGAAAGCGCCGTAGGCGAGGGCAGCAGTGGAAGCGGGCGCGTCGAGGACGTCCCGCAGGTGCAGCACGCTCCAGTCGTAGGCGACGCCCTCGGACAACATCAGGACCAGTGCCAGGGCGGCCAGCATCCAGATGCGCCGTGGTGTGCGGCGGCGCGTCCCCGCGGCGGCCGCCGGCCCTTCGTCGGTGTGGGGAGGCTCGGGCCGGAGCAGCGCGGGGGCGGCCAGTACGGCGGTCGCGAGGCCGACGCCGGCCGTGGCGCCGAGGGCCGCCACGGGGCTCCAGCCCCAGCCGAGCGCGCGGGCGCCCAGCAGCGCGGCCAGCACGCCGCCGACGGAAAAGGTGGCGTGGAAGGCGGACATCACGGGGCGTTGGCATCCGCGCTCGACCTGGACGGCGTGCGCGTTCATGCTGACGTCCAGGCAGCCGTTGCCGAAGCCGAGCACCAGCAGCGCCGCCCCCAGCGTCCAGGCGCCGGTGGCCAGCCCCGGCAGAATCAGCGCCGCGCTGCACAGCGCGGCGCCGCACGGTACGACGGCGCGGGGGCCGAGGCGATCGGTGAGCGGCCCGGCGGCCTGCATGCCGAGGAAGGCTCCCCCGCCGAGCAGCAGCAGGAGCCAGCCGAGGACGGCATGGCTGATCCCGGTGCGGTGCTCGACGACGGGGATGTGGACGACCCACATACCCAGGAGGAATCCGTTCAGCGCGAAATAGCCGAAGGTCGCCAGCCGAGCGGCGCGCAGCCGCCGTTCCCCGTCGAGAGACATGAAGGGCGACTCCTTGGTTCGGTGGTCCGGCTGCCTGCGTACGGGGAGGAAGGGGAGGCGGTGCACCGGCGGGGAGAAGGTCCTGCCGTGCCTTCTCGCCGGTGCACCGCCGGTCAGGGGGCCGCGGCGGCAGGGGCGCCGTCGGCCGCGGCGGACGAGGGCCGGCGCGCGTAACGGTCGGGGGCGAGGAGGGTCGCCGCGGCGCCCACCAGGCAGGCGTCGGCGCCCAGAGCGGACGGGTGGAGGGATACGCCACGGACGAAAGCCAGCCCGGCGAATTCCCCCATCCCGGCCTCGATGGCCTCGAACAGCACCCGGCCGGCCTGTGCGACGCCACCGCCGATCACGATCCGGTCCAGATCGCAGACCGCGCACACGGAGGCGAACGCGGCGCCGAGGGCCCGGCCCGCGCGCTCGAACGCGGCCGAGGCCACCGGGTCGCCGGCACGGGCCGCGGTGCTCAGGTCGCGCGCCGTGGACTGCCCGCCGGGCCCGCGCCATCCGGCCCTGCGGGCCCAGGCGACCAGGGCGGTGCCACTGGCGTAGAGCTCCAGGCAGCCGCGGCTGCCGCACAGGCACGGCGGGCCGGCGAGGTCGATGACGGTATGGCCGAGGTGCCCGGCGTTGCCGGAACGCCCCGTCCAGGGACGCCCGTCGAGAAGGAGACCGCCGCCGACACCGGTGGAGACGACACAGCCGAGCAGGTGGTCGGCCCCGCGGCCGGCGCCTGCCCAGTGTTCGCCGACGGCCGCGCAGATGCCGTCGCCGACGAGGCCGACGGGGCGTCCCGGTACCAGTGCGGCCGCCCGGTCCCGTACCGGGAAGTCCCGCCATACCGGGATCATGACGGGGCTGATGGTGCCGCGGGCCACGTCGAGCGGCCCGGCGGAGCTGACGGCGATGCCGCGCACCCCGCCGTGGTGGGCGCCCGCCTGCGACAGCGGGACAGCGGCCGCGCCGGCCACTGCGGACCATGCCGCGTCGGGGTCCTTCCCGGTGGGAGTAGGTATCTGCGTACGGGCCGACACCCGGGCCGCCGCGTCCACCAGTGCCGCCGCGATCTTGGTACCGCCGATGTCGAGGGCCAGGACCGGGCGGGGGTCCTCCCCGGGCTCGGGAGAAGGCCGGGCCGCGGAGGAGTCCGTCGTCAGGGCGCGGGGGGTACGGGTCATCACTACTCCGCTGAGGGTGGTGGGAGGACGAGGCCGGAAGGGCCGGGCGTGGGAGGCGGGGCGCCGGCCCTTACAGGTAGAGCACGCGATGCCGGACGCTCCCGACGAGCCGGCCGGACCGCAGGGCGGCCCGGGAAAGCCAGGCGGCCCGGCGGTCGGTGCGGCCCACGAGGTGGAGCCCGTGGCACAGGAGCCACCCCCACTCGCGCGCGAGGCCCGGGAGGGAGGAGCGGGGCATGCCGTGGGCGGCGAAGGTGCGGAAGAGCATGGGGTGGGACCTGCCGTAGCGGAACGCCTGGCGCACCATCTGCCGGACGGTCGAGCGCAGTTGGTAGTGCACGACGGCGTCCGGGACGAAGGCCAGCTCCCGGCCGGCGAGCTGCGCACGCCAGAAGAACTCGACGTCGTCGGATCCGTAGAGGTACCGCTCGTCGAAGCCGCCGAGCAGCGCCCAGACCTCCCGTCGGGCACCGCAGTTGGCGCCGAGCGGGTAGGGCAGGAATCCGAAGGTATCGGCGAGACAGGCGGTCGGCTTGGGCGGGCGGGCGGCCAGCGCCACCGAATCGTTCAGGGAGACGCGTTCGAGGGCGCCGCCGACCGCCGGTGACCGGCGCAGCGCCTCCTCCATCGCGGTGAGCCAGCCGGGGGCGACGACGTCATCGGCGTCGCAGAACACCAGGACGTCGCCCGCGCTGTGCCGGCAGCCCGTGTTACGGGCGCGGTTGACTCCCCCTCCCCCGGTCCCCCGGGTGCGGACGACGTGCAGCCGGGGCAGCCGGGGCCGGTAGGTGGCGGCGACCTCCCCGGTGCCGTCCTGCGAGCCGTCGTCGACGACGACGACCTCCCACGGCCCGGTGTAGTCCTGGCCGGCGAGGGCCTCCAGTTGCCGGCCGAGCGTGGCGGCGGCGTTGCGGGCGGGCACGACGACGGAGACCAGGGGTAGCGGCCGCACCGGCTGCGCTTCCTGCGCCGGTGCCGGTTCGGGGGCCGGTGCCGGTGCCGGCTGCCCGCCGGTCTGCTGGTTCCGTGCCGCCGTCACGGTCGTCTCCCGGTGTCGGTGGGGCCGGTGGCCGTGTCGGTCGTGGCACTCGTGGGCGCGGGGGCCTGCTGTTCCCGCGGCTGCGGGTCTTCCGGCTGCGGGTCTTCCGGCCGTGGGCCTTCCGGCGGGCGACCGCCCAGCACCGCGGCGAGCACGGCGTCGGTGTCCCGCAGGTCGGGGAGCACCGACTCGGCGCCGGCCGCCCGCAGTTCCGCGAGGGTGCACGTGCCCGTCGCCACGGCGATCGGCCGGGCTCCGCCGGCGCGTGCGGCCCGCACGTCCCGGACGGTGTCCCCGAGCACGACCGTGTTGTCCGGTCCGAAGACGGCTCCGTACCGGTGCCGCGCCCGTTGCTGCGCGATGCCCACCAGGTCGGCGCGGACGGCGCTGTCGGACCCGTAGGCGCCGATCCCGACCTCCACGCATTCGTGCAGTGCGACGGCGCGGAGCTTGCGGACGGCGTTCCGGAGCAGGTTGCCGGTCAGCAGGGACTGGATCACCCGGGGCTCGGCGCGCAGGGCGGTGAGTGCTTCGCGGGCGCCGGGCAAGGCGTGGCTGTGGTCGCGCAGTTCCTTCGCGACCGCCCGCAGGGACCGCACCATCGCCCGGTCGGCCGCGGACCGGGCGATGCCGGTGACCCCTTCGAGGGCGAGGAGCTCCTGCAGGATCGCGCGCTCGGTGCGGCCTTCCGTCTCCACGGTGGCGGTGGGAGCACGGCCGGTCAGCAGGGTGAAGGCCCGGGGGTACACGGACGTGGCGGCCGGCCCGCTGACCATCAGGGTGTGGTCGATGTCCCAGAGAACGAGGGTGGTGCACATGGTGCTCCTCGGTTGGTGGATCGGTGCGGCCCCGTGGGGCCCGGGTTCCCGGGCACCGCGTAGGGGCCGCGGGTGGCCGCGCACCGGGCCGCGGTGCCCGCCGCGAACGTCACGGCCTGGGCGGCAGGGCTGCCGGTGCCCAGTGCGAAGGCCAGTGCGGCGGCGAAGTTGTCGCCCGCGCCGTAGCAGTCCACCACCGGGCGGGGAGGACGGACGGCCCGGTAGCGTCGGGCGGTTCCGTCCCGTGCGCGGTACACGCCTCCTTGCGCGCCCTCGGTGACGACGAGCAGGCCCGGTGGCCGGGGCAGGCCCGTCGGGTCGCAGCGCTCCGCGGGATCGTCCGCGCTGCCCACCAAGGCGTCCACGGGGATCCCCGCGGTGGTGAGGAGGGGGAACTCCCGGCTGGTCGCGGTGAGGACCGCTGCCTGCCGTGCCCGCGCCAGGGCCCCCGCTCCGCCGGCGGTGAAGTAGACGGTGTCGTAGGAGCGGAGGGTTTCCCAGGGCAGGTCGTCCGCCGCTTCCGGCTGGAGCCGTGCCCCCAGGGTGGCCGTGGTCCGCTCACCGGAGGCGTCGACGAGGCTCACGGCCGACCGGGTGGGCCGGTCCCGTACGGCGGCCACCACCTCCACGCCGAGCCGGCCGAGCACCTCCCGGGAGCGACCGGCCGCCTGGTCGTCGCCGAGCGCCGTGAAGAAGGTGCACGCCCCGGCCAGGGCCGCGAGTCGCGCGGCGGCCACCGCTCCGCCGCCGGCCGGCCCCTCCCAGAGGACCTCCGCGTGGACGATGTCGCCGCGGGCCGGCAGCTGCCGCACCCGCGCGATGGTGGTCCACTCCAGGTGTCCCACCACCGCCGCCCGCAGGCGGGGTACGGCGGTGGCCGGCGGGTGCCGGGGGACCGGCGGGCCGGTCATGAGCCGGTCTCCCGGCCGGGCCCGCCGGTCACCAGTGCCAGGTGCCGGTCCACGTCCGGTTCCGCCGGTCCCGTCAGCTGCCGGACCAGGTCGTCCAGGAGCAGGGTGCCCATCAGGTAGTGGCCCAGGGCGAGTTCCTCGGGCGGCGTGCACCGGCCCTCGGCGTCCGGTTTCGGCTTGAGGTCCGACAGGCGGCAGGGGGCCTCCGCGAGGACGTGGAGATCGTGAGTGAGCAGCAGACGCTGCCGCCAGCCGGGGTCCCCGTCCAGCAGCCCGGATATCTCGGAGCCTTCCAGGTACGGCAGGAAGCCGTGGGCCGCCGAGCGGTAGCCCGGGTACACGGGCCGGCGGAACCCGACCCGGTAGCGCGGCGTGCCGTGCACGGTGGCACCGTCGACGGCGAAGCCCAGCCGGAGGGCGGGGTCCCACACGGTGAGGCTGAACAGGGTCTTGGCCAGGTCGTAGACCGGATCCCAGTGGTCCACGGAGCCGCGCGGATCGATGATGCGGTAGTCCGTCACGGGGTCGGCCGGCGCGTCCGTCACCGGGCGGGCCCGGGCGTCCGTCACCGGGTGGGCCCGGGCATCCGTCTCCGGGTGGGCTCGCGCCGCCGTCTCCGGGTGGGCTCGCGCCGCCGTCTCCGAGTGGACCTGCGGACCGTCGTCCGTCCCGGTGCCGGCGGCCCGTCCGACCAGGATGTTGCGGACGTTGGCGTCGCCGTGGGCGGGGAACATCAGCCGGGGCGGGGCCAACCGCCGTAGCAGGGCGGCGTGTTCGTCCGACAGGTGCTGCAGCAGCCGGGCCGGCGCGACGCAGCGCCGGTCGTTGATCACCAGCTCGTCGGCCGCGGCGACCTCGGGCAGTCGGCGTGCCAGCACCGGGAGCCGGCGCAGGAACCTCCCGAGGTTGACCTCGGGAAGGTGATCGGCCGGGGCCGGGACCGAGCGGGTGCCGTAGCCGTGCACGAACATGCCGTGCACCACGGCGTCGTGGTGGGCGAAGAACCGCCGCGTCCTGTCCGGCCCCTCCCGCAGGCACGCGGCCAGATCCCGGGACGGGTAGTACGGCGTGGTGCAGGCGGCCCATCCGCTGCCCTCGATGCTGTCCAGTACGGGCAGGTAGTGGGCGCCCAGTTGCGGTGCCGCCCGTCGGATGAGCGCGATCTGCTCGCGTTTGCCGCGGAAGGAGGACAGGTCGTGCCCGTCGACGGCGCCGCTCGCCGCGGTCAGGACCTTCAGGACCAACTCGGTGCCCTCGGCCGTGCGCGCCCGGTGGACGCGGGCCGGCGAGCCACCGTCGAGGATCTCCTCGCCCACGTCGAGGCCGAGTCGCTGTGCGGCCTCCTGGATCGCACGCCATTCGTCGGGGCCGGCGGTGGAAGGGGGCCCCGGCGTGGTGCGGGGCTGATGGGTGCTCATGGTGTCCTCCGGGCGTGGGCGCTCACCAGTGGATGGCGGACAGCAGGGACCGGTGGAGTTCGGGCGTGCACGCGGCGATGCAGGAGCGCTGGTTGTCGGCGCTGATGTCCAGCAGGAGGGTGTCGTGCAGCGACTCCCCGTAGGCGTCGGTGATGACGACTCCGGCACGCTCGGCCAGGTACACCGACGCCGCGATGTCGTACGGGAAGAGGTGCAGGATGCTTCCGTGCCCCACCGTGCGGAACGCGGCCTCCGTCTCGGGGTGGTCGCGCAGCAGACGGTTGCCGATGTCGACGTAGGCGTCCATCTGACCCGTGATGATCCGGGAGAGGGAGAAGGAGGCGCTGTTGACGACGTAGACGCCGCCGCGGTTGGCCGAGGCGTCGATCAGGTGCCCGTAGGCGCCCACCATCAGCTGGGCCGGGTGACCGTTGAACTCCAGGGTCCAGAACATCCGCTCCGGATCCGTGGTGGTGCCCAGGCAGGGCAGCCGTCCCGGATAGCCGCTGCTGTGGATGCCCGGCAAGGCGTCGTCGGCGTACATCCAGTGACCGGTCTTGATCTCCATGAGCATCGCGCTGTCGATGTCCCCGATGGTGGGGGCGTCGGTACAGCGCGCGGCGGCGATCGACACGCACGCCGGCTCCATGTCGGCCGCCGCCCCGCGGGTGCCGTCGATCGGGTCGATCACCAGGACATGCCGGGGGTGGGCGCCGATCCGGCGGAGCCCGTAGCTCTCGGTGTAGACGGCCAGCGGGACGCCGGCCGCGACGAGGTAGTCCCAGGCTGCTTCCTCGGCCAGGACGTCGACCGGGAATTCCGCGTCTCCGCCGGCGGTGGTGCCGTCCACGTAGCGGCCGCCGGCACCGGCCCGGTCGGCACGGACGACGTGGCGGATGTGCGCGGCCAGGCCGTGGATCAGGTCCCTCATGAGGCGTCCAGGAACAGTCGCCGCAGGCGGTCGCACATGTCGTCCGCCTCCTCCCTCGTCATGATCAACGGCGGTCTGACCTTGACGACGTTGCCGAAGCCGTACAGGGACGTCCGCAGCAACAGGCCGTGCGCCATGCCGCGTTCGGCCAGGTGGGTGGTGAGCGCGGGGTCGGGTGCTCCGTCACTGTCGACGATCTCGACGCCGATCATCAGGCCCTCGCCCCGTATGTCGCCCATGAAGGGGACCTGGGGGGCCAGCTCCCGCAGACGGGACATGACGTGGGCGCCCACGGCGCGCACGTTCTCCAGGAACCCCGGGCGGCGGAGGATCTCGATCGTCTTGACCGCCGCGGCGGCCGCCAGCACATTGGCGCCGAAGGTGGAGCTGATGTGGTGCCCCTCCAGGCCGGTCAGCCGCTCCTTGGCGAGGATGCCCGCGATCGGCAGGCCCGAGCCGCCCAGCCCCTTGCCGAAGGTGAGCATGTCGGGCGTGACGCCGTAGGTGTCGGCGGCGAACATGTGGCCGGTCCGCCCGAAGCCGGTCTGGATCTCGTCGAACACCAGCAGGATGCCGCGTTCGTCGCACAGGTCGCGCAAGGCCTGAAGGTAGCCGTCCGGGGCCACCACGTTGCCCCCGTTGCCGGAGATCGGTTCCACCACCACGCACGCCACCCGGCCGGAACTGGCGTAGTCGATGAAGTCGTTGATGCGCTCCGCGCACAACAGACCGCAGGTGGCGCGTTCCTGGCGGTAGAAGCACCGCGCACAGTACGGGTCGGGGACGTGCACCACGCCCGGTATCTGGGAGGGGAAGGGAGCCCGGCGGAACGCGGCGCCCGAGGCACCGATCATCCCCATGGTCTGTCCGAGGTGCGCGCGGAACAGCGAGACGATGTCCGGATTCCCGGTGTGGTGCTGAGCGATCTTGATGGCGCCCTCGTTGGCGTCCGAGCCGCTCGACGACTTCAGGTGGACCCGGCTCAGGCCGTCCGGTGCGATCTCCGCCAGCCGGCTGACCAGTTCGTTCACCGGACCCGACTGGAACTTGGAGGTGACGTGGATGAGTTCGCCCGCCTGCGCGCGGACCGCCTCCACGATCTCCGGGTGGGAGTAGCCGAGCGTCAGGTTGAAGGTGCCCGACGAGCAGTCCAGGTACCGCGTCCCGTCGTCCGCGCAGAGGTAAACCCCCTCGCCCCGGGCGGCCTTCAAGGGATGTGGTGGGTTGTAGTAGTGGTGCAGAACGTCCTCGACGTCCTCTCCGCACGAGTTCGCTGACGGCAACACGGTCATGCTCGACGCTCCTTGCCTGTGTTCCGGAATACTTCGGCCTGCCTCGGGGGAGTCCGCACCACGCGCCGCCCGTCGCGCGCGGGAACCCTGCGGCGGGTCTCCGCTCCCGGCCCGCAGCCCCATCGAATGCAGCAGTTGCGGAAGGTCCATGTGCGCGAAGGACGCCAGGGTCAGGTCCGCCTCGCTCAGATCCAGGCCGGCGGTCATCGCGTTGGGCACCGCGACGCACCGCAGGCCGGCTCGCTTGGCCGCCTTGATGCCGCTGGGCGAGTCCTCGAACGCCATCGCCTCGTCGGGCCGCAACCCGAGCCGGTCCAGCGCCTCCTGGTAGAGGTGCGGCGCCGGCTTGGCCCGGTCGGGCCGCCCGTCCGAGCTGTGGATGGCCCGCCAGCCCCGGTCGATGCCGCACTGCCGGAGGTACCGGGCGATCCAGGGCCGGCGGCTGTTGCTGACGAGCACCCGGGCCAGTCCCGAGCGGTCCAGCTCGGCCAGCCACCGGTGTACTCCCGGGCGCGATCCCAGTCCCGCCAGCCGCTCCTCGGTGCCGAGCGAGACCACGGCGTCGGCCGCCTCCCGATCGACGCAGCCGCCCGTCAGCCGCTCCAGTTCGGTCCACAGGTCGAAGCCGACCGTGCCCACCACGGTGGACCAGGTGCTTCCCGTGAGCACCTGTCCGTGCCGGCGGAATACCTCCGCGTACGCATGAAAGATATGCGGCTCGGGATCCCACAAGGTGCCGTCGAAATCGAAGAAGACCGCGCGCAAAGGCACGGTGCGCACGGCGGAATCGGCAGACGGACAAGGATGCGACACAACGGCCCCCCGTGATGTACGAAGTGGCGGCACAAGGTTTCAGCCACCCGTGGCTCAATGAGCCCTCATTCAAAGCAGCGCCCGGCGGCGAATCAACCAGCCGGGGCTAATGCTTCGGTCACCCCGTACACCGGTCCGTCGTGACCACGAAATTGCCCGGCTCCGCACCGCAATCAATCGGGCGGGGCCCCGGCATTCCCCTCCGCACCGGGCATAACCGCCGGTGGAGGCCCTAGCGTGGGTCATCTCCCGCCACGGAACGAGCTGTTCGGGAAGTCCCGCACCGTCGGGTCGGACCACACAGCGATTTCGCCCGGGGGCTCAGGTTTTTTCTTCCGTGCTGTCGCTCGCCAGGTCGGCGAGCGCCGTCGCCACGTCAGGACCCAGGAAATCGTGATGCACACTGCGCAATACCAGCCGCTTGGGGCGGCGCGGCGAGGTGAATACGTCGTCGTTCCGGACGGGTACGACCCGGGTGGGAAGTCGCAGCGCCTCGGCGACTCTCGACATCAGCTCGAATCGGGTCACCACCTCGGCACCGGCAAAGTGCAACAGCCCCTGGCGGTCCCAGAGTTCCTCCAAGGCCGGCGCGAGGCTCGGCAGATACACCGGCGCGCAGACGACGTCCGTCTGTGCCCGGGTGACGGGGCCCGCGAAGCGCGCCATGAACCTGTCCGCCCAGGGGCTGCGGCCGTAGACCAGGGGGATGCGCACCACCAGGTGGCCGCCCTCGCCCAGCAGCGCGTCCTCCGCCGCACACTTGGTGCGCCCGTAGACGTTCACGGGCGAGCGCGGGTCCTCCTCGGTGTACACCTCCCCCGTGCCGTCGAAGACGTTGTCACTGGACAGCAGGAGGACCTTGGTCCCGGTGTCCCGGACCGCCGCGAGCAGCACCTGCACGGAGCGGACGTTGAGCGCGTGGGCGAGCGCGGGCTGCGCCTCCGCGGCGGCGAGGTCGACCAGTCCGGCGGCGTGCATCACCAGGTCGAAGCCCTGATCCAGCAGTGCGCACAGCGCCGCCTCGTCGCGCAGGTCCACCGTCACCAGGCCGGGCACGGCCCGTTGCGCGCAGGTACCCACCACGGTGTGGCGGGCCGAAAGGCTCTTCCACAGGGCTCCGCCCACATAGCCCGACGCACCGAGCAGCAGGATTTTCATCGGTCATCACCCGGGTCCTCATTCTCGGAACCCGTCGGACGGGCTCACGGTTTGCGGGAATTCACCGACACCGGTCCGCACCACGCCTGCGCATGTCGGCAACCGGCGAGAGCCCAGACCATACATCCAGCCCAAGGAGCATGAACGTTGAAAGCGACGACGATGATGCAGGCCCTGGTCTTCGAAAAGGGCGGGCGACTGCGGCTGTGCAGCCGTCCGCTGCCCGCGCCGTGCCGACCGGACGACGTCGTGGTCCGGGTCGCCGCCGGCGGTATCTGTGGAACGGACCGGAGCATCGTCCTGGGCGAATTCCCCGCCCGCCCCGGCGTCGTGCTCGGACACGAGGCGGCCGGCGAGGTGGTGGCCACGGGTCCGGCCGTCGGCTCGCCGGCTCCGGGCGCGCGAGTGGTGATCAATCCGACCTACCACTGCGGACGTTGCCGGTACTGCCGTCGCGGGATGGCCGCCCACTGCACGGCGAAGGACGGGCGCGAGATCGGGGTCGACCACGACGGCACCCTGGCGGAGTACGTCGTGGTCCCGGCGCCGTTCCTGCACCCCCTGCCGCCGGGGGTCTCCTACCGCCGCGCCGCGCTCGTCGAGCCGCTGGCGTGCGTACTGAACAACCTCACTGCCGCGTCCCCGCGCTGGACGGACCGCTGCCTGGTCCTCGGGGCCGGCCCCATCGGAACGCTGTGCGCCCTGGTGCTCGCCTTCCGCGGCCATCGCGTCACCGTGGTGGAACGCGACGCCGTCCGCGTGGAACTGGCGCGGCGCGTCCTGCCGGACGCGGCACGGGTGGTGCCGGCGCGGGACGGGGACCTGTGGCCGGCGGTCGCCGGTTCGGACGCCGGGCCGGACGTGGTCGTCGACACCACGGGGGTGCTGTCGGCCGAGGCCCTGGAGGTGGTCGCGACCGGCGGAACGGTGGTGGCCATGGGCGAACGGGAGACCGCCACGGCCACGATTCCCGTGCGCCCGCTCGTCACCCGGGGAGTGCGGCTCGTGGGCGCCGGCCCCTATCCCCCGCACCTGTTCCAGACGGCGTTGGACCTGGCCCGGGACCTGCCCCTGGACAGCCTGGTCACGCATACGCTGCCGCTGCACCGCTACGCCGAGGCATTCGCCGCCCTCCACGTCCCGTTGGCGGACACCCGGTCGGCACCGTCCTCGTACGCGGCCATGAAGGTGCTCCTGCTCCCCGGTGACCAGGCGGGGGAGGAATCCCGGTGCGCTGGCTGATCTTCGACTACGGCAATGTCATCAGCAAACAGAGCGAGGTCGTGCCGGAGCTCGCCGCCCTCCTGGACGTGGAGCCGGAGTCCTTCGCGGACGGCTACTGGAGGTTCCGGGACGTCTACGACCGGGGCTGGACGGACCTTCGCTACTGGCGGGCCGTCGGCCACGCCGCCGGCAAGCGCGTCACCGTACGGCAGGCCGCACAGCTCACCAGGGTCGACCTCGACGGGTGGCGGGAGACCGCACCGGAGGTGGTGTCGCTGCTCGGCGAGCTGAACCAGGAGGGGGCCGCCCTGGCCCTGCTGTCCAACGCGCCCCGCTCGCACGGCCGGTTCTTCCGCCGCCAGCCGTGGTCCGCGCACTTTCGCCACCTGGTGTTCTCCGGGGAGGTCGGGGTCGCGAAACCGGAGAGCGACGTGTGGCACGTCCTGCTCCGGCGTCTGCGCTGCGCACCTGCCGACTGTCTGTTCTTCGACGACCGGCGCATCAACATCGACAGTGCCCGCGCGGCAGGGATACCCGCCCGGCACTGGACCGGACCGGCCGAGGCCCGTCGGGCCATCGCCGAGGCGGGACTTCCGTGAGGGAGCCGCCCTGGAGAACCGGGGCCCCGGGCCGTCGGCTCCCTCTTCGGACAGAGCCGCCATGGTCCCGGAGGGGGACCCGGCCGCGGCACATCCTCCCTTGGTCGGGCGGTGCTTCCCCGACCTGAGAGCGACAAGGGGAGCGCATACCGCGGCCACGATGGTCGGGACCGTCGATCTTCCCGCGATGGCCCTGCCCCCGCCCGCCCACGCCACGCCATCTGCCGGGCGCCACCCCCGGGTTGCCCTCCACCATGCCTCAACACCCCCGTCCGTCCTGCCCGACGACCAGGGCCGACGACGATCCCCCACGCCCACCCTCGAACCGAATGTTCACACCCCCCGAAAGGACAGCGATCAGAGATGAAATGGCTTTCCACCTTCACCGCGGCGGCACTGGGAGCCGGAGTCATCGCCGGGCCCATCGCGGCGGCTTCACCTTCCGTCGCGGCATCGCAGAGCGCCACGGCCACCGCCACGGCGGTGCAATGCACCTCAAAGAATCAGGAGCTGGCCACGAAACTGACGAACGACATCGCCAAGGCGCTGGAAAGCCGGAAGAGCATGGCCTCGGTCTCCTTCTACGACGAGCCCACCGGAACCAGGTGCACGTCCGACGCCGACAAGCAGTACGACGCGGCCAGCGTGGTGAAGACCATCATTCTCGGCGCCCTGCTCTACCAGCGGGACGGCAACCTCACCGCGGAAGAGGATGCGCTCGCGCGCAAGATGATCACCGCTTCGGACAACGACGCCGCAACCGCCCTGTGGAAGCAGTTGTCCGATCTGACGGATCCCAAGAAGCCGGACCCGGTCAAGATCCAGGAATTCCTGGACAAGGCCGGGATGCACGACACCGTCCTCGACAAGGAAGGGTTCTGGGGCACCTCCCAGGTCACCGCGAACGACCAGACCAAGCTGTTGCACCTCTTCTCGGGTAACGACGATGCGGTTCTCGGGAGCAAGGCGCGCGCTTACGCACTCGACCTCATGAAGGACGTGCAGAGCACCCAGCGTTGGGGCGCCACGGCCGGCGCTCCGGTCGATGCCGTAATCCATGTGAAGGACGGCTGGATGCAGCGGAGTAACAACGCCGACGTCGCCCTCTTCGACCGGGGCGACTGGAAGGTGAACAGCATGGCCGTCCTCACCGACAACGGCTACGACTCCGGCATGGTCGTCCTCACCGAAAACAACCGAGTTCCCGAAGGGCACCCGAAGGAAGAGGGGATGGACTACGGGATCGAGACGATAGAGACGATTTCCCGCGCGATATACCGGGACGTCCATCCGGACGCCGAGGGTTACAACCCCAGCAGGCCGCCCGTTCCGCCTGTTTCGCCGGCTCCGGCTGCCACGCCACCGGCAGCCGGGTAGCGCAGGTCCGTCGCGGCCCGAGGGCCAACGGGAGCCTGAAGCCAAGGGTTTCAGGCCCCCGACGGGTCAGCAGCCGAGTCGCACCAGGCCGGGCTCAGCCCATCAGCCCGGCCTGGTGCGCCAGCAGCGCCGCCTGCACCCGGCTGCCGCACCCCGTCTTCCCCAGGATCGAGCCGACGTGGCTCTTGACCGTCCCCACACCGATGCCGAGCCGCCTGCCGATCTCCAGGTTCGAGAGCCCCTCTCCCAGCATGCGGAGCACCTCCCGCTCCCGGCCGGTCAGGTCCGCCACCCGGTGGTCCGTGGCGGCCGCCCCGCTTCCGCCGCAGCTCAGCATCTGCCGGATGACCGTCCCGGTGACGCCGGGCGAGAGCACCGCGTCCCCCGCGGCCGCCCTGCGTACCGCGTTGATCAGCTCCTGCGGCCCCTCGTCCTTGAGCAGGAAGCCGGTGGCGCCCGCCCGCAGGGCCCGGATGACGTTCTCCTCGTCACCGAAGGTGGTGAGCATGACCACCGTTGGCGCGGGGTCGAGGGCGGCGAGCGGTGCGATGGCCGCGAGCCCGTCGAGTACCGGCATGCGGACGTCGAGGAGCACCACATCGGGCCGGTGCTCGGCACCGGCCCGGACGGCCTCGGCGCCGTTGGCCGCCTCGGCCACCACTTCGATGCCCTCGGCGTGCCGGAGGACCAGCCGGACGCCGTGCCGGATCATCTCCTCGTCGTCGGCGAGCAGCACCCGGATCGCGGAACCCGCTTGCGGGTGCGCGGAGTTGGCCTGGTCAGTCATGCGTCCTTCTCCCACCGTGCGGTTCGGTCACCAGGGGAACGGTAAAGCGGTCGATCGCGATCAGAGTGTCGGACCGGAAGCAGTAGCGGACGAGCTCCAGCCGCCCGTGCTCGGGCTTCTCGCCCGCGTACGGATACAGGCAGTCCGTGGCGGAGCCCGGCCGCGGCGGTTCGCGCCCGGCGGCGGCCGCGCGCGACGCGGGGTCGTCCGGCGCGACGGTGCGCTGCACCTGCTCCCGCGTCATCCCCACCCGGGGCGGTTGCGGGCTCCGGTACGCGAGGTCGTAGCGGGAATGGTCCACCAGCAGGACCCCGAACAGCATCATCGCGCTCACCCCCACCAGGCCGAGCAGCCCGGTGACGGCGCCGGCGATGCGCCGCTGGAGGACGGAGAGCCCGCTGCCGGGCTCGTCGACGGCGACCGGTCCGCTGTCGTCCGGCGCCGCCTCCACCGTCTCCGCGCCGGGCCCGGGGTCGGCGGGAAGGTCGGCCGCAACGGCGAAGCCGCCGCCGGGCGTCGGGCCGGCCTCCAGGTCGCCGCCGAGCAGCGCCACCCGCTCCCGCATCCCGGTCAGCCCGCGCCCGGAGCCGAGCCCGGTCGTCAGGGGCGGCCGCGTGGGTGGGGCGCCGTTGCGCACCCGTACCTCCACCCGCTCGCCGGTGTGCCGGACGGTCACGGTCACATGGGCCCCGGCCGCGTACCGGTGCACGTTGGTGAGCGACTCGCGCACCACGCGGTGCACCGCCCGCCGCACCCGGGCCGGCCGGGCGTCGAGGTCCGGCCCCTCCCAGACCAGTTCGGCGGGGATGCCGCCGCCGCGCGACTCCTCGACCAGCGCCTCGACGTCCGCCCGGGTGCCCGTGGCATCGGTCAGCGCGCCGATGCCGGTGTCGCCCCCCAACGGCCCGAGGACCCCCAGCACCTCCCGCAGCTCCTGCATCGCGTCCCGGGTGGCACGGCGCACCACAGCGGCCTCGTCCCGTAGCTCGGGCGCCTCCTTGAGCAGCGCCATCTCCAGCCCGCCCGCGTGCAGCGAGACCAGGCTCAGCCGGTGCCCGACCAGATCGTGCATCTCCGCGGCGATCCGCGACCGCTCGCGCATCCGGGACTCGCTGTCCGTCAGGCGCCGCGCCTCCTCGGCGGCGGCGGCGCGCTCCCGCAGCGCCCGCAGCAACCGGTCGCTCTGCCCGGCGGTGGTACCGACCAGCCCGGGCACCACGACCGTGGCGACGGCGAGCACCGCGGCCAGCGCCAGGCCGAACAGGTGGCTGCCCAGCTCCAGCACAGGAGCGCACACCGCGCAGGTCAGCATCGCCACGGCGGCCGCCCCGAGCAGCACCCCGAAGCGCCGCCGCGGCGTCCTCAACTGCCGGGTCGCGGTGTGGGCGGCCACCGCGGTCAGCAGCGCCACGGAGGGCACCACCCCCATCAGCGCGGCCAGCCCGACCACAGCGGCCACCGGGTACCGGCGCCGCACCAGCACCAGCGCGACGCCGACGGCCTCCAGAGGCACCGCCGGCCAGCCCAGGCCCAGCCTGGCGTCGATCCCCGACTCGGCCCAGTAGGTGAGCAGCACGAGCACCGCGGCCAGCAGCGCCTCGCCGGCCGCCCGCCACAGCTGCCGCCCCCGCTCGCCGGGCTCCGCAAAGAGGCTCCGGGGAGTGTGGTGCTCGGACACGGGTGGGGCGCTGGAGGACATAACGCCGATTATCGGGGGCCGTGCACGGGACTCCGCTGGTCCTTGAGGCGGAGCCGCCTCTGCCCAAAGGCAGAGGCTCCTGCGCGGCGGGCGCGCCGGTCCTCCTCGTCCCCGGTCCCCCGTGCGAGACTCGACGGGTGATTATCGAACGTGCGTACGCACACGTGGCCTCCGGTGACGACCGGGAGTGGCCCTGGTCCGTGCCCTGTGTTCGCGCCCTCCTGGCGAACGGGCTGCGCTTCACCGCACCGGTGACCTTCCTCGTCGGCGAGAACGGCTCGGGCAAATCGACGCTGGTCGAGGCGCTCGCCGAGGGCTTCGGCCTGGACCCCTGGGGCGGCTCCCACGACTGGCGCTACGCCAGCCACCGGGCCAAATCGGTGTTGGGCGAGCGGATCCGCTTCGACGCGGCGCCGCGTGGACGGCAGATGCTGAGCAGCTGGTCGGCCCGCAAGGGGTTCTTCCTGCGCGCCGAAACCGCGCTGAACGCGCTGGAGCGGGAGGGGTTCGCGCCGGATTCCGTCAGCCATGGCGAGGGTTTCCTGGAGGCGTTCCGGTCCAAGTTCCTCCGGCCCGGGCTGTATGTGATGGACGAGCCGGAAGCCGCGCTGTCGTTCGCCTCCTGCCTCGAACTTCTCGGCCATATCGACCAGTTGGCGAAGAACGGCGGTCAGGTCGTCTGCGCCACCCACTCTCCGCTGCTGACCGCGCTGCCCGGTGCGGACATCGTCGAGATCGGCGAACACGGCATGCGCAACGTGGCCTGGCATGAACTCGCCCTGGTCGACCACTGGCGCCGCTATCTGGGCGACCCGCGGTCCTATCTGCGGCACGTCCTCGACTGAGACGCCCGGACACCCCTAGCCGCGGGTGACGGCCAGGATGGCCATGTCGTCCTGGCCTTCGCCGCCGGTCCAGCGGCCGACGTCCTTGATCAGGGCTTCCACCAGGGCGTCGGGGTGGGTGAACCGCCGGCCCATGCGCCGGGAACGCAGTGGGTCGTAGAAGGTTCCCTGTGCGTCCCGCGCCTCGGTGACACCGTCGGTGACCAGCAGCAGCGAAGCGCCCGGCGGCAGGCGCACCACGTCGGCCGGCGGGTGCCCCACGGGCGCGAGGTCGTCCAGCCCCATGCCCAGGGGCAGCTGCGGGACGGCCGGATCGAGTCGTACCAGCTGCCCGCCGTGGACCAAGTACGGGGGCGGATGCCCGCGGTTGACCAGGCTCAGCGCCTGGCCGTCGGCGGACACCTCGGCCAGGACGGCGGTGGTGAAGCCCTCGGTCGACGTGATCGGGCCGCTCCGGGCCCCCGCCCTGGCCATCGCCTCGTCCAGCCGCTGCACCAGCGTGTCGAGCGTGGGAGCGTACTCGGCCTCCTGCCGGAAGGCGCCGATGGCGACCGAGACGGCGGCGACGGCCTGAATGCCCTTGCCGCGGACATCGCCGATGATCATTCGCACCCCGAAGGGCGTCTCCTGTACCGCGTACAGGTCACCGCCGATCCTCGCCTCCGCCTGCGCCGCGACATATCCGGCGGCCACGGCCAGCGGACCGGCCCGCTCCGGCGGGTCCGGAAGCACCGCCAGCTGGACCGCCTCCGCGAGGTCCCGGGTCAGCGCCAGATCACGCCCCTGGCGCGCGATCAGCCCGTTGATCGCCAGCCCCAGCCCACCGATCAGACCGACCACCGCCAGATCGACGAGCAGCGGCGTCGCCGGCCGCCCGCGCACGATGTCCAGCCCCACCGAGAGCCCGCACGTCACGGCCACGACAGCGACCGCGGAACGGTAGGGCAGCATGGCGCCCGCGATCAGCGGCCCGGCCGCCAGGAGCGGGAGCCCCAGGTACGGCTCGGGCCCGAAAAGGTCCAGCAGGACGCCGGTCACCAGGGCCAGCGCCACGAGCGTCCACGGCACCCTCACCGGCGCGGGCCGCAAGCCCTGCACAGCGCCTCTCCTGCTGCCGGGCCGTGCTCGCGACGCGGAAGGAAACTCAAGCCACGACACGATGCGCCTCACCTGCTACCTCGGTATGCCCATCGCTTCACACATGCGCCGCATGCGCAACAGATGCGGGGTCCGCACGGCACCGCCGCACCACCTGGCCCGGTGCCGGAGAAGCGGCTGCGGGGATCGGCGGGCTGTGGTCGGTGACCGAGTGTGACGGTGCGGGGCGGCAGCGCGGTCGGTCAGCACGGCCCGTCGTCGCGGCGGGCCAGGATCCGGTAGGCGTTGGAGAAGCCGGGCCGCCGCCGGGTCGCGGGCTTGATCGCGCGGTCGAGCAGCCACCCCAGCACGAGGAGGGGAACGCCCGCGGCGAGCACGGTGGCCCGCAGGACGCGGCCGGCCGTGCCGGGGGCCTCGGCGTACCACGGTTCGTCCTTGCGGGGGGCCAGGCCGCTCAGGGCCAGCCAGGCCGCGGCGAGCAGGTCGACGGGGTCGTGCGGTGCGGCGTGTTCCTCCGCGACCACCGTGAACCCCAGCTCGGTCAGCCTCTCGCGCAGATTCCCCACCGGGATGAAGTGCAGGTGCTGCGGCTGGAGCCACGGCAGCCACCAGCGGCCGAGCAGCCGGCCGAACCGGCACTGCGGGTCCGGCACCTCGATCAGCAGATGCCCTCCGGGGCGCAGCGCCCGGTGCGCCGCGATCAGCTCGGCCTCGGGATCGGTGCTGTGTTCCAGGTAGTGGAACATGCTGACCACGTCGTAGTGCGCGGCCAGTTCCCCGGCCAGCTCGACGAAGGCACCCCGGTAGCCCCGCTGCACCCAGCCTCGTTGCTGGGCCGACTCGACGCCCGCGCTGATGTCCAGCCCGTCGAAGACGGTACGGGGCAGGACGGCACGCGCCGCGTCGCAGAAGTGCCCCTGCCCCGTCCCCACGTCGAGCCAGTTCGCCGGCTCGGCGTGCGGCAGCACGGCCCGCGCCCTGAGCGGGTAGCGGGCGTCGTGCCCCTTGAAGAGCGCGGCGAGGTTCTCCTCACCGAGCCCGTCGTAGAAGTCGCGGTAGTAGAACTCCAGCCCCTCGGCGTTGAGTTGGGGGTTCTGGAAGACGTGGCGGCAGTCCTGGCACTGTTCCAGGACGAACCGGCCGGGCTTGCCCTGCAACAGGTCGCGGGTCCGGAGCCGTACCTTCAGCCGGGCCGCGCCGCACCACGGGCAGTCGGTGCGTCGCGGCTGGAAGAACCGCGCCGGCCCGTGCGCCAGGTCGTCCTGGTAGCGGGGGCGCAGCGCGGCGACCCGATCGGCCCTGCTCATCATCAACGGCTTCCTGTGGTTGGGGGCGCGGCGAGGCGTTCGAGGTGGCCCGCGGCGGCTTCCGCGCCCCCGGCGGCGCGGAAGGAGCGGCCCACCCGTTCCGCGGCGGCGCGGTAGCCCGGTTCGTCGAGCACGGAGTCCAGGGCCGTGCCGAGCTGGTCGGCACTCGCCCGGCCGAAGCGGACGCGCACGCCGGCGCCGGCGTCGACCACCTGGGCGGCGATGGTGGGCTGGTCGTCCCGGATGGGGGCGACCACGAGGGGCAGCCCGTGCCACAGCGCCTCGCAGACGGTGTTGTGCCCGCCGTGGCAGACCACGGCGTCGCACCGCTCCAGCAGCGCCAGTTGGGGCACGCTCGGGCGCACCAGCAGCCCGTCGCCGCTGCCGTCCAGGGTTCCCGACGGGTCGACGACCACTGCCTGCAGCCGGTCCGACCGGGACCGCACCGCCTGCGCGCACGCGTCGAGGAAGCGCGCTGCGACCTCGGCGTTGGCGGTACCGAGGGTGATCAGGACCGTGGCGCGCCCGGGGTCCAGCCGGTCCCACGGAAAGTCGTCGGCGGCCGGCCGGGAGGCCAGGGACGGGCCGACGAACCGCACCTGGTCGCCGAAGGAATCCGCCGGCCCGACCAGTTCCTCGGTGCTGAAGGTCAGCACGAGCCGGTCGGACAGCCGCGGGTCCACCTCGCTCGCCGGATCGCCGATCCGCTGCCGCAGGGCGTGCAGCACGTCGGTGATCCACTCCTCCACCTTGGGCATGTCGGCCAGGGCGGTGAACCCCGCCGAGGTGGTCGCCGACGTGGCCCAGGGGATGCGCAGCCGCTCGGCCAGCAGCCCGCCGGCGACGGCCTGCTGGTCGGCGATCAGGACGTCCGGACGGAACTCCTCCGCCGCGGTCCGCACCCCCGGGGCCATCTCCTCCGCAAGGGGGACGAGGAACTGCTCCCAGAGGAACTTCAGCGCCGCCGGTCCCCGCAGCGAGAGCGGCCGCAGCAGGGCAGGGTCGTCGAGCGGCGGCGCGGCGCACGGGAACACCGTGGCGCGCTCGCCGGCCAACGGTCGCAGCACCTCCGGCAATCCGGCCCAGGCCACCTCGTGCCCCCGCCGGACCAGCTCCGCCCCGACGCCGAGCGTGGGGTTGATGTGGCCGACCAGCGGCGGCACCACGAACAGGAATCTGCTCACCGGCCGCCGACCTCCGCCGCCCCGGCCGCGTCGTGCGTGCGGACCCACTCGGTGATCAGGTCGCGTACCAGGTCCGTGGCCCCCATCAGGACCCAGTGCTCCTGGTCCGGCACCACGACGGTCCGGCAGTCGGGGAGCAGCGACTTCAGCCACGGTTCCTGGGCGGCGAGTTCCGACTCGCTGCCGTAGACGGCCAGCACCGGGCAGCGCAGTGCGCGGATCTCGTCCTCGTCCAGCAGCCGGCTGGCCGGGATGTCCCGGGCCATGGTGCTGGAATTCAGCAGCCGCGACGCCGACTTCACCCGGCGGGTCACATGCGCCCCGTGCTCCCGGGTCAGCTGCTCGTGGAGGTCGGTACGGGCGAACTCGTCGGCCGCGCGCTGGAGGTTGACGGCCATCTTGCGCGACCAGGACTCGGTGGCCGGCTCCGATTCGATCATCGCGACGCTGGCCACCCGCTCGGGGCGGCGGGCCGCGTAGCTGAACGCGATGGTGCCGCCGTAGGAGTTGCCGACCAGGTGGACCGGTCCGGCCACCTCCAGCCGGTCGAGCAGCGCGTCGAGGTCCCCGACGAAGTCCTCCAGCAGGTAGCCGCTGGACACCCGCTCGCTGTGACCATGACCGCGCAGGTCGTACATGATCACGTCCATCCCCTCGGCGGCGAAGGCCGGGGCGAGGGTGAAGTAGTAGCTGACGAGGCTGTCCACGAGCATGCCGTGGACGAACACCACCGTGGGCGGCGGCGCGGTGTCCGCGGGGTCCCGGGCGGGCATCTGCTCCACGTGCAGGGCGATGCCGTTGGCGTTGATCACCGCCACCGTTCAGCACTCCCCCGTCTGGCGCAGGCATCCGACCACGTAGTCCACGAGCTGGCCGATCGTGAGGTAGATGATCTCTTCGAGTTCGAGGCCGGCCAGGAACTCGGCGAAGTTCACCCGCTCCCCGTACCGTGCCCCCAACTGGCCGCCGAGGGTGACCAGGTCGATGCTCTCCAGGTCCAGGTCGTCGTGGAACCGGGTGTCCCGGGTCATCTCGACCTCGTCCAGCCCCTGATCGTCGAGCACGGCCCGCAGCATTCCGGTGATCTCGTCGAACACCACCGTCTCGTCCGCGCGCACCGGTGGCTGTGTCTGACCGCTCTTCACCGCGTCGTCTCCCGTTCGTCCATGGTTTCCGTCGATTCCGTCGTCCATGCGACGACGTACTCCCTGCCCGGCAGGTCCGCCGGGTTGCCGATCCGGCGGCACCACACCCGGTGCAGCCGGCCTGCCGCCTCCACCAGCAGTTCTTCCGGCTGCGCGGCGACCACCGCGAAGTCCTTCGGCCGCCCTTGCAGACCGGTGCCCCGCGCCTTGGCCACCGCTTCCTTGGCCGCCCAGAACCTGGTGAACCACAGGCCTTCGGGCTCACCCGCTTCGGTCCGTTGCGCGCCGAGGAGCGCGCGCTCGGCCGGGCCGAGCGCCATCGCCCGGGCCGGCTCCGGGCGTTCGGTGATCTCCTCCACATCGATGCCGATCCCGCCGGGTCCGTGCCCGGAACGGGGGCGCACCATGGCCACGCCGGTCTCCGCACAGTGCGCCAGCGTGACGTCCAGCTCGGGCAGGTCCCGGCCGTGGAGACCGGCGACCCGCGGACGGCCGGCCTCGTCGTTGCCGACCCGGATCTCCGCGGGGAAGACGGGCCCCTCGCCGTGGTCCCACAGCCACTGGCGGACGGCGTCCTTGACCGCGATCCTGCCCAGCAGCCACTGCGCGCGGCCGCGCGGCGGGCGCCGCTCGTAGTCCTCGCGCTCCGCGCTGCTCAGATGGTTGCGCATGACGAGGTCGCGCGAGGCCAGGTCCGGCCACCGGTCGTGGACGAGCGACCAGCCGCCCTCCTGGACGCGGGAGAGGGTGTTCCGCTCGGGGAACCGTTCCTGGACCCTGGTCTCCTCGCGGTTGTCGAAGCGGCGGTCCTGCCAGCCGTGGATCTCCGCCCACACCCGGCCGTCGGCGACGAGCTGGATGTCCGCCTCGACCGCGGTCTCGGTGACGGAAGAGATGGTGACGAGGCAGTCCAGGGTGGTGCCGGTCGCGGGGTGCGGGCCGAAGAAGCGCATCCGTCGCATGCGGACCGGGAAGACCACGGTCCGCTCGGTCAGGGTGCTGATGATCCAGTAGCCGAGCAGCTGACCGACGTTGTCCAGCAGGGCGCCGGGGGCGGGCGGGGTGGTGAGCTTCCCGCGGACGTGGTGCGGGCCGACCGCGGTGAGCTCGGTGACGCCCTGGAACAGCGGGCCGTGGAACATCCAGCGGTCCGCGTAGAGTTCCTCGGCGGTGATCTTCGGGGTCCGTTCGGATGCGGGGTCCCAGGTCCACGGGCGGGGCGGCGACTCCAGGTGGCCCGCCGCGAGTTCGACCTCGGCACGGGCGAACCGGCCGAAGGTCACGCCGACCCGGCCGGGCCCCTGCGGTGCCACGGTCACGGGCACGTCGGCGGCCGGGCTGGCGGTCACCCACCGGTTCAGCTGCACCCCGTGCACCGCGACGGCGGAGGAGCCGGGCGCGGCCTGCTCGGCGCACTCCATCATGTGGTGGATCACCGTGGTGGCCGGGACCACCGGCCAGCGGTCGGCCTCGTCCGGCCAGCCGGGGCGCTGCGCGAAGAAGCAGTGGTCCAGCAGGTACGGCATGGTGTCCGTGGACACCCGCAGCACGGTGCGGAACTCTTCCCCGCCGGGCGCCGGCGAGCTGGGCACCGTCGCCGGTACGGGAGCCGCCGGTACAGGAGCCGCCGGTACGGAGGTCGCCGCCGCGGGCCTCCCGGCCGCCGCCGTGCGGGCGGCGCCGAGCACCGCCGTGGCGGTGTCCGCGGTGTCCCTCAGCAGCGCGCTCAGTTCGCCGGCGACCGGGAGCCGGTCGGCCACCGCCTCCAGGGCGGACAGTTCGCCGCCCGTGCGCACCGCGGGCCGGGCCGCCAGTGCCGTACGGAGGCCGCCCAGCGTCTCCTCGTCGAAGGAGACCAGCGGTCCGCCGAGGTCCAGCCGGACCGGCGGGCGCTTCGACGCCGTGCCGCGGCCGGCCCGCAGCGGCCGGAAGTCCGGCGCGCCGCCCTCCGCCCACAGGGCGGTGGCGACCCGGTGCAGCTGGGCGAGTCCGCTGCGGTGCGGGGAGTTGGCGGCCACCGCCAGGTGCGGCCGGCCGTGCAGCGTGTTGCCGATCAGCGTGCCGACCTGGCCCGTTCCCGCCTGGACGAAGACCCGGACGCCGGCCGCGTACATCGCCTCGATCAGCGGGCGGAAGCGCACGGGCTCCAGCAGATGCCGCAGGAACAGCTCGCGGACCTCGGCCTCGGTGGACGGGTACACCGACGCCGTGGTCGCCGACCACACCGGCACGGTCGGCGGATGCAGCGCGAACCGGCTCGCGGCACGGCGGATCGGGTCGAGGTAGGGGGCCAGCATGGGGGTGTGGAAGCCGGATTGGAACGGCAGGACCTGGCCGACGACGTTCCGCGCCCGGAACCAGCGCACGAGCTCGTCCACCGGGCCCGGCGGACCGCACACCATGGCCTGGTCCGGCGCGTTGTCGTGGGACAGCACGATCTCGGGGCGGTCCGCGAGGGCGGCCGCGACCCGGTCGGCCGGGGCGCCCAGGACGGCGAAGGCCAGGCCCGGCACCCGCAGTTCGTCCGGGTCGAAGTCCGCCATGAACTCGTCCACCGCACGGCCGGCGAACAACCCGCCGGTGACCATGGCGGTCCACTCGCCCACGCTGTGGCCGGCGACCGCGTCCGGCACGATGGCCATCCGGCGCAGGGCGGCGTCCAGCACCCGGCCCACCGCGACCACCTCGCCCCCGTGCCGCCCGACGTCCGCCACCTCGGTCGGCTGACCGGCGGGGAGGGTGGGGAGCAGGGCGCCCAGCCCGAAGTGCCGGGCGACGTCGGAGACGTGCGGTCGGAACTCGGCCTCCAGCCCCGGAAAGACGAAGGCCACCTGCGCGCCACCGTCCCCACCGAGCAGCGGATCCGCGGTGAACCACACATCGCCGCGGCCCCGCCACGGGCGGCCCTTGGCCAGCACCCTGCGCGCCAGGGCGAGGCTCTTGGCCGTCGGGTCGACGATGCCGAGCCGGCTGCGTCCCTCGCCGGGATCCCGGTCGTCGAGACCCGCCGCGAGCACCGCCGAGTCGTCGGCGTCCAGCAGGCCGGCCAGCTGCTCGGGGCTGTCGGCGGTGAGCCGCAGCACGCGTTCCTGCTCCCGTACCGACACCGCGGGCCGGTTCCGCCGGCCCGCCGCGCTCTCGGGCGGGGCTTCGAGCACCACGTGCGCGTTGATGCCGCCGAAGCCGAAGGCGTTCACGGCGGCCCGCCGGACCCCGTCTGCGCCCTCGGTCCGCCACGCCTGCGCCGCGGGGATCGGCCGGAACCGGGTCCGCTCCAGCGCGGGGTGCGGGTCGTCGCAGTGCAGCGTGGGCGGCAGCACCGCGTGGTGGACGGCGAGCGCCGCCTTGGCCAGGCCGGCCACGCCCGCCGCCGGCATGGTGTGCCCGATCATCGACTTCACCGAGCCGATGACCGCCCGATCCGGGCCGTCGGCGGTGCCGAACACCTCCTGCACGGTGGCCAGTTCGGCGCCGTCGCCGGACGGAGTCGCGGTCCCGTGGGCCTCCAGCAACCCGATCGAACCCGGCCGGGTGGGGTCGAGACCGGCCGCGCGCCAGGCCTGTCGTACCGCCTTCACCTGCCCTCCGGAGTCCGGGTTGACGAGGCTGCCGCTGCGGCCGTCGCTCGCCACTCCGGTGCCGCGGATCACGGCATAGATCCGGTCTCCGTCGCGTTGCGCGTCGCTGAGCCGCTTGAGCACCACGACGCCGGAGCCCTCACCGATGAGCAGGCCGTCCGCGGCCCGGTCGAAGGGGCGGATCCGCTGGCTGGGGGAGAGCGCGCGCAGCTGGGCGAACACGCTCCACAGCGTGATGTCGTGGCAGTGGTGGACGCCGCCGGCGAGCATCAGGTCGCAGCGCCCGCCGGCCAGTTCGGCCACCGCCTGGTCGACCGCGACCAGCGAGGACGCGCAGGCGGCGTCCACGGTGTACGCGGGGCCGCGCAGGTCGAGCCGGTTGGCGACCCGGGAGGCGGTGAGGTTCGGCACCAGGCCGATCGCCTGCTCGGGGTCGTCCGGTCCGAGCTGCTGGACGAAGGCCTGCCGTACCCGCTCGATGTGGTCGGCGCCGAGGTCGGGCAGCAACTCCCCGAGCGTGCGCACGAGCTGGTTGGCCGTGCGCACCCGCTGCGATCCGCGGGACAGTCCGGGGGTCAGGTAGCCCCCGCGCCCCAGGATCACGCCGATCCGGTCGCGGTCGGGCAACCGGTCCGCGCCGCCCGCGTCGGCGATCGCGTCGGCGACCACCTTCAGCGCGATGAGCTGGTCCGGTTCGGTACCCGCCACCGAGTTGGGCATGATCCCGAACTGGGTCACCTCGACCTCGGCCAGCTCGTCGACGAATCCGCCCCGCTTGCAGTAGACGCGGTCCGAGCGCCCCACCGCCTGCGGATCGTAGAAGCTGGCGTCCCACCGGCCGGCCGGGACGTCGGTGATCGCGTCCACCCCGGCGACCAGGTTGCGCCAGTAGGCGTCGAGGTCTGCCGCGCCCGGCAGCAGGACCGCCATGCCGACGATGGCGATCTGTGCGCCCGCGCCGTCTTCCCCCTTGGTCATCTCACCACCCCGACGCGGTGTAGACGACGGCACGGGCCGACTCCTCGCCCCAGGCGAGCTCGCGCAGCAGGCAGAGGGTGCCTTCCTCGGGGTCGATCAGCCGGATGCCCCGGCGGGCGTACTCCCGCGCCAGCTCGGGGGTCACCATGCCCGCGTGCTGCCCGGTGGGGGCCCACGGTCCCCAGTGGACCGTGAGGAGCCGGCTGCCGGTGCGGGCGGCCCAGCGGCTGCCCATGCTCTGCAGGGCGTCGTTCGCGGCGGCGTAGTCCACCTGGCCGCGGCTGCCCAGAACGGCCGAGATGCTGCCGAAGAACACCGTGAAGCGCGGGGGGTTCGGCAGGCCCTCCACCGCCTCCAGCAGCGTGCGGGCGCCGTCGACCTTGGTGTCGAACACCCGGCGGAAGGACTCGGTGTCCTTCTCCGCCAGCATCCGGTCCTCGATCACCCCGGCGGCGTACACCACACCGTCCAGCCGGCCGTGCTCGGCGTAGATGTCCTTCACCACCCGGTGCACCGCCTCGGTGTCCCGGGTGTCCGCCGAGTGGTAGCGCACCGCACTGCCGAGGGAGCGCAGTTCCTCGACCGTGGCGCTGATCTCGCGCTGCGCGAGGATCTGCCCGACGGTCCGCTCGATCTCGGCCGGCGTGCGGTTTCCGAGCGCCGCCAGGGTGGCCCTGAGCGTCTCGCGGTCGGGCGCCGACCGCGTGGCCGGGTCTTCCGGGCCGCTGGGCGCGGCGGTCCTGCCGACCAGCTCGATCCGGCAGCCGGCGGCCGCCGCCAGCGTCGCGGCGAAGCGTGCCGTGATGCCCCGGGCTCCGCCCACCAACAGCACCACGGCGTCCCGGTCCAGGCCGATCGCCGTGGCCTCGGCCGCACCGTCGCCGGCCGGTCCGGCTCCCGTGGTGCCCAGCCGGCCGAGGGCGGTCTCGGTCAGCTCGAAGCCGTACCGGGCGCCGGCGGACCGGAGGACGACCGGGGCGCGGTCGGTGGCCGGCAACTCGCCGACCAGCGTGGTCGCCACGGCCTCCACCGATGCGTCCGGGGCGACCTCGACCAGCCTGGCGACCGTGTCCGGATATTCCTGGGCGATGGTCCGGAACATCCCGCGCAGCCCGTCCGGTCGCCCGTCGTCGGCCGCCGCCCCGCCGGGGACGGCGGCGATCAGCCACCGGGGCGCGCGCCGCAGCGCGGCCTGCACCACAGGGAACGACTCCGGCAGCAGCGGGTCCTCGGTGCCGGTCAGCGCCTCCAGGTGGAGCACACCGTCCAGCGGGCCGTCCTCGTCCGTCAGCAGGTGCTGTCCGTCGCGTACGACGAACTCGGCTCCCTGTGCGGCGAGTTGGGCCGACAGGGACTCGCCCACCGGGCTGTCCCCGCCGAGCAGCGCGAACCGTTTTCCGGCCAGCGCGCCGGGTTCCGCGGCCGGCTCGGGGAGGGCCACCTCCCGCAGCAGCAGCCGGGCGGGCGCCTCGGCGACCACCTCGGCCGGGGCCGGGCGGCCGACCGGCTCCGCCGGGCTCCGGTCCTCGGGGGGCTGCTCCTCGCCGCCGCGGAGCCGTGCCATCAGCAGTCCGGCGATGCCGGAGGCGGTGCGGGCCGCGGACAGCGCGTCCAACTCCGCGTCGTCGAGCTGGGAGACGCCCGCCCCGCCCTCGCCGCCGGCCCGGACCCGGGCGGCCAGTTCGCCGGCGATCTCGATCCGCTTGATCGAGTCGACGCTCAGGTCGGCCTCCAGGTCGAGATCGGGTTCGATCATGTCCACCGGATAGCCGGTGCGTTCGCTGATCAGGCCGAGGATGGTCTGCAACACGTCGTCCTCGGTGAGCGGCGCGGCCGTGGTGGGGGCCTCCGGCGCCGGCGGGGCCGCCGCCTCCGGGGCGGGCGCGAGGGGGCCGGGGTCGCCGAGGACCGCGGGGGACGTGACCGGTTCGACCGGGACGGGCACCTGGCGAACGGGCGCCACCGGAGCCGGCGGTGCGAGCGCCGGCGTGCCCGGCGCAGCACCGAAGTACGTGAGCAGCACATCGCGCTGCGCCGCGACGATCTCCCGGCTGGTGCGCAGGAACTCGGAGACCATCCGGTCCGGGCTGACGGCAGCTTCGTGGGGGTCGGGCGTCGTCACCAACATCTCCTGGATACGTCGGGCCGGCATGAGAGAGCCGGGCAGCGGGCTGCCGTCACGGGTACGCACCAGGTGCCCGTTGACGGTCCAGCCGGGTCGTTCGGGGGGAGTCGCGTGCCGCAGATCGGTGGCGTGGCGGCCGTGGAACAGCCAGCCGGTGCGCACCCGCACGCCGGCCATGGCCAGCTGGGCGAGCGCGCCGAGGAAGCCGCGCACCCCCCGGCCGCCCGCCGTTTCGGCACCGACCGTCGTGTGCGGGCGGTCCCGGAGGATCGCGGACACGAGGGAGGTGAGCGTCGAGCCGGGCCCGACCCCGACGAAGATCCGGGCCCCGGCCCGGTACATCTGCTCGATCTGCTCGGTGAACCGCACGGGCGCGCCGATCTGTGCGGCCAGTTCGGTGCGTACGTCGTCGGGGCGTGGCGCGTAGACGGACGCCGTGCGGTTGGCCCACACCGGCGTCTGCGGTGCGCGGACCGGCGCCTTGGCGAGTGCCTCGGCGAACCGCTCGGCGGCGTCGGCGACGACCGGGCTGTGGAAGGCGCAGGCCACGGGGAGGGTCTTGGCGCCGAAACCGTGCGCGCGAAGGCGCTCCACCGCGGTCGCGACCGCGTCGCCGGGCCCGGAGATGACGACCTGCTCGGGCGCGTTGTGGTTCGCGACGACGACGCGGTCCGCCAGACCCGCCGCGTCGAGCTGCCGGGAGACGTCCTCGGCGCCGGCCGACACCGCAGCCATCGCGCCCGGGTCCGCGCCGGCCGCGGACACGATCGCCTCGGCCCGCCGCGCGCTCAGCTCCAGCAGGGTTGCCGGGTCCAGTGCCCCGGCGGCGCACAGCGCCACCAATTCGCCGTAGCTGTGCCCGGCCACCATGTCCGGGACCACCCCGGCGCGGCAGAACAGGTCGTACGCGGCCAGGCCGACCATGCCCAGCACGGGCTGGGCCACCGTGGTGTCGGTGACCCTGGCCCGCTGCTCGGCCGCGACGGCGAGGTCGAAGGCGTGCGGCGGGTAGAGGTCCTCGGCCCACTCGCGGCCGAGCTGGAGGTAGCGCTGGGCCTCCGGGAAGGCGACGAACAGGTCGGCGAGCATGTCGGGCCGCTGACTGCCCTGGCCGGGGAAGAGGAACGCCACCTTCGCGTCCGTGTCACCGTCGGGGGCCCCGTTGTCCGCCCCGAGGGCGAAGACCCCAGCGGCCGGGTCGTGTTCGCCCGCCCTCGCCCGCCCGAGCAGCACGGTCAGCTCGTCCAGGTCTCCCGCCACGACCGCCGACTGCGCCGGATGCCGGGAGGCGTCACAGCGGCGGGAGGCGGTCAGCGCGAAGTCGCGCAACCGCCACGGGCGGCCGTCCCGCTCGTTCTTCTCCGCCAGGTCCAGCAGCTCCTGGATCGCCCGATCGGCGTCCTCGCGGTCGGCGCCGCGGAAGACGAACAGCTCCGCCGGCCAGGATTCGAGCCCCTGCACCGGCGGCGGCCCCTCGTCGTGGGCACGCAGCACGACGTGGAAGTTGGTGCCGCCGAAGCCGAAGGCGCTGACCCCGGCGACGCGCTCGGCCGGCCGCGCCGACCACGGCCGCGCGGAGGTGTGGAAGGCGAACGGGCTGCTCTCCTGGTCCCAGGCCGGATTGGGCCGCTCCAGCTGCCTCGTGGGCGGCTTGACGCCGGTGCGCAGCGCCATGGCGGTCTTGATCAGGCCCGCCAGACCGGCGGCGCACTTGGTGTGCCCGATCTGCGACTTCACCGACCCCAGCGCGCAACTTCCCGGCGCCGCTCCGGCCTGGGTGAACAGCTCGGTGAGGGCGCCCAGTTCGGTGCGGTCGCCGACCACGGTCCCGGTGCCGTGCGCCTCGATCAGACCGACCTCCGTCGGGGAGATCCCCGCGTTGCGGTAGGCGCGTTCCAGCGCGGCACGCTGCCCCTCGGCACGGGGTGCGGTCAGGCCGAGGGACTTGCCGTCACTGGCACTTCCGACGCCCTTGATCACGGCATAGACGCGGTCCCCGTCGCGCTCCGCGTCGGTCAGCCGCTTGAGCACCAGGCAGGCGACGCCCTCGCCCAGCGCTATGCCGTCCGCCGCGCTGTCGAAGGGGCGGGAGCGGCCGGTCGGGGACAGCGCACGGACCGAGGAGAAGAGCAGGAAGTCGTTGATCCCGTTGTGCAGGTCGGCGCCGCCGCACAGCACGAGGTCACTGGTGCCGGCGGACAGTTCCTTGCACGCCACGTCCACCGCGGCCAGCGAGGAGGCGCAGGCCGCGTCCACCGTGTAGTTCATGCCCCGCAGGTCGAGCCGGTTGGCGATCCGGCCGGAGATGACGTTGGCCAGCATCCCGGGGAAGGAGTCCTCGGTGAGCGTGGGCAGCTGGGCGTCCAGCTCGGACGGCACCTGCGCCACGTACGCCGGCAGCAGCGCGCGCAGCGCGGCGGCGTTCGACAGGTCGCTGCCCGCCTCGGCCCCGAAGACCACGGCGGCCCGGGACCGGTCGAAGTCCCGCTCCCCGTACCCCGCGTCCTCCAGCGCCAGGCGCGCCGCCTCCAGCGACAGCAGCTGGACCGGCTCGATGCTGCCCAGCGAGGACGGCGGGATGCCGTAGCGCAGCGGATCGAAGGGGATGTCGGGCAGGAAGCCGCCCCACTTCGAATCGGTGTGGCCGCCGTCCGCCTGGGGCGCGTAGTAGATCGCCGGGTCCCACCGCTCGGGGGACACCTCCGTGACGGCGTCGACTCCCCCGACCACGTTCGCCCAGTAGCTGGCGAGGTCCGGCGCGTCCGGGAACATACAGGACATACCGACCACGGCGATGTCCAGGGGGGCCGGGGCGGGGGGTTCCGCACTCGGCCCGGAGGCCACACCGAGCCGCTCGCGCGCCCGCGCGGCGTGCTCGGTGTAGAAGTCGGCGGCGGCGCTGCTGACCGACGCGTGCAGTGCGGCAATCGTGGTGGGCCGGTTCCGGAGCACGGCGACCTCGCCGGCCATGAACATTCCCTCGGCGAGCTGCCGGGGCTCGTCCACCTCGGTCAGCTCCTCGCCGACCCGTTCCACGCCCTTGCTGGCGATCCGCAGCCGGCCGACATTGAGCCGTTCCAGCTGTTCCCACGCCTGCCGCTCCGGGACGCCCTGCTCCCGCAACTCCTCCTTGATGCCGAGGTAGTTGTCGGTGAAGGGGCTGGTCACACACCGTGTCGTGTGGCCGGGCGCGGTTTCGAGCAGCTCGGTCCGCCGGGCCTGAAGAACCTGCCGCTGGAAGAGCGGCTGCACCGCGCCATGGCTCACCGCCTCCTCGGTGAAGAGGTAGGCGGTGCCCATGAGCATGCCCACGGCCACACCACGGGCGGTCAGCGGGGCGGCGAGCGCGGTGACCATCGCCGCGGACCGGGCGTCGTGGATCCCGCCGGCGAACAGCACCCGCAGCGTGTCACCCGCGGTGTCCTCGGCCGCGTCGAGGAACTCGGTGAGGACGGCGATCTGGGCTTCCCACAGCGCGAAACTGCTCCGCGGCCCGACATGACCGCCGCACTCGGACCCCTCGAAGGCGAACTTGCGGACGCCGACGTCCAGGAACTGCCGCAGCACGCCGGGCGAGGGCACGTGGAGGAAGGTGTCGATGCCGGCCTCTTCGAGCGCGGTCGCCTGCGAGGGCCGGCCGCCCGCGATGATCGCGCAGGACGGCCGGAATTCCCGGATGATCTCCAGCTGTGCGGCTCTGGTGCGCTGCGGAGCGAAGCCGAGCACCCCCACTCCCCAGGGCCGCCCGTCCAGTGCGGAACGCGTCTGCTCCAGCAGGGTGCGCGTCTGCTCCGGGCCGGCGAGCGCCAGCGCCAAGAAGGGCAGCGCCCCGTCCTCGGCGACCGCCGCGGCAAACCCCGGCTGGTCACTGACCCGGGTCATCGGCCCCTGGGCGAGGGGGAGTTGGGTACCCAGCGCCCGGCTCATCGCCGAATCGCCACGCAGGGCGTCGAGCGGCGCGTCCTCCCGCACCGCGTCGCACACGGCGGCGCTGACCGCACGGACCGCCCCACCGGCATCGCGCCACTGCTCGGCGAACCGGGAGGCCAGGAAGCCGTCCTGACCGACGGGGAGCAGTTGCGTCCGCAGATCGCCGGCACCGAGCATGCCGGCCACGTCCACCGGGTCGTCCGGAAGGGCCGGCGCGTCCGGCCCCCGGCGCCACAGCACCCGGTGCCCGGCCACCACGACCGTCTCCGAACCGTCCAGGATCCGCACGGCCGCGGCGACGTCCTCCGGGAGGCCGGACTCCGCCAGCAGGGCAAGCTGCGTATCGAGAACGACTCCCGCCGCGCCCCCCACCACGGCGGCCGCGGCGGTGTGCGGCCCGATCCCGCCGCAGGCCCAGACCGGCAGCTCCAGCGCCGGGTCCGCCATCAGCTGCTGGAGGAGCACAAAGGTGCTCAACTCACCGACCCGACCGCCACTTTCACTGCCACGGGCGATCAGTCCGTGCGCACCGCCCCGCGCGGCCGCAAGCGCCTCCGCATGGCTCGTCACCTCGACGAGCACCCGGTGATCGGCAACGACGTCGTCCAGCCGCAGTGGCGCGTCCACGCCGAGCACCACCGTGTGGACGTCCCCGCCACTCACCAGGTCGGCCGCGGTGACGGCACACCCGGCGGCCACCCGCACCCCGAACGGCCCCGACACCCACTGCCGGACCGACTCCAGCGCCTCCCTGGCCCGCCGGTCCCCCTTGCCGAGATCGAGCACGCCGAGCCCCCCGGCCCGGCAGACGGCGGCGACGATTCTCGGATCGGGTTCCCCGAAAGGACTTATCCCCAAGACGGCATCAGCCAGACGCGCGGTGGTCACAGAAGCTCCGAAGAATGTGGGCACAGGAGATACACGCAGCTGCCGGGCCACAAATCCCGAGTGCCTGCGGTGCGGTGGTCAACAACAGCCTCAGCAGGCCACCGCTCGCACGTCAACGAACACCGCGGAAGTACGTGGTCGGCCACGCCGTAGATTGCGGGAATCCCTAGACTTTCGGCCGCGTGGCAGCGCCGGGGACGTCAGCGGGAAGACCCTGGGAAACGAGGGCGGCCCTTCCCCTCGACCCGACCCGTCGGCCGACCCGCTCACCTTCCGCTCACGTCGCACTCACGCTCCGCTCAAGTCCCCTACGGCGGCGGCAAGATGACCACGTCCGGCCACCGAGCGGGCGCGGCCGCCGATGGTTGCACGTCATCGGACGCGCCCCACGGCCGTAACCGCCGTCCCCCGACCGGCCGGGAAACCTGCAAGGTCGGGTAAGGGCTCCTCAGAGGGCGAGTTCGGGCCGGTGGTGGTCCAGCCACAGCGCCAGGTCGACGACGCGTTCCAGGCGGAGGCGGTGGCCCCACTCCAAGCGGTCCGGCGGGGTGTCGAGGCCGGGCTTGAGGCGGGTCTCGTCGGCCAGCGCCCGGACCTGCTCGACGGCCAGGGCCTCGCGGGCCAGGTCCTGCAGGCCGCGGTTGTAGTCGGGGTGGTGGGTGGCCGGATAGTGGTTCTTGGGCCGGTGCAGCACGGAGTGCGGAGCGAGTCCGGCACCGGCGGCGCGCAGCAGGCTCTTCTCCCGGCCGTCGAAGCTCTTGAGCGCCCAGGGCGCGGCGAAGGCGTACGCGACCAGGCGGTGGTCGCAGTAGGGGACGCGGACCTCCAGCCCCTGGGCCATGCTCAGCCGGTCCTTGCGGTGCAGCAGCTGGCGCAGCCAGCGGGTCAGTGACACGTGCTGCATCTCGCGTTGCCGGTGCTCGGCGGGGGTTTCGTCGTCCCGGTGCGGTACGGCGGCCAGCGCGTCGGCATAGGTGTCCCGGCGGAACTCCTCCATGCGCAGGCCGAGTTCCGGGTTGAGCGGCATCGCGGCCTCGTCCCCGGTGACGAGCAGCCAGGGGAAGGTCGCCGCGTGCAGCGCTTCCGGGGAGTGGAACCAGGGATAACCGCCGAAGACCTCGTCCGCCGCCTCGCCCGAGAGGGCCACCGTGGAGTGCTTGCGGATCTCGCCGAAGAGCAGATACAGGGAGGTGTCCATGTCGCCGACACCGATCGGTGAGTCCCGCGCCACGACGACCGCCTTGCGGTGCTCGGGGTCGAGCAGGGTGCGCGGGTCGAGGACGACCGTGCTGTGGTCGGTGCCGATGAACGCGCCGGCCTCGGCGGCGTACGGGGTGTCGTGGCCGGTGCGCAGCACGTCGCCGGTGAACCGCTCGGCCTGGTCGCTGTAGTCGACGGCGTACGAGCGGATGCGGGCGTCCCGGCCTTCGCGCAGCCGGAGTTCGTCGGCGAGCAACGCGGTCAGGACCGTGGAGTCGAGGCCACCGGACAGCAGGCTGCACAGCGGGACATCGGCCTCCAGCTGGCCGCGGGCGGCCGTCCCGACCAGCTCGCGGATGCGTTCAACGGCCGTGTCCCGGTCGTCGTCGTGGAGCTCGGCCGTCAACTGCCAGTAGCGGCGTGCACGGATGCCGTCGCGGTCCAGGACGAGCAGGCCGCCGGGCTCCACTTCGCGCACACCGGACCACACCGTCGGCCCGGTGTTGAAGAGCAGGCTGTACGCCTCCCGCAGCCCGTCGGCGTCCACCCGTGGCCGTATCTCCGGGTGGGCGAACAGCGCCTTCGGCTCGGAGGCGAAGGCCAGGCCGCCCTCGACGGCGGCCCAGAACAGCGGTTTGACGCCGAGGCGATCGCGTACCAGCAGCAGCCGCTGGGCGCGCTCGTCCCACACCGCGAACGCGAACATGCCCTCCAAGTGGTCGGCGAGGTCCTCCCCCCACTCGGCGTAGGCGCGCAGCACCACCTCGGTATCACTCCGCGTGCGGAAGGTGTGTCCCCGGCCGCGCAGTTCGGCGCGCAGCTGGTGATGGTTGTACACCTCGCCGCTGTAGCTGAGAACGACGGTCGGCCGGTCGGGCCGGTCGGTCATCGGCTGCCCGCCGCCGGCCGGGTCGATGACGGCCAGGCGGCGGTGGCCGAGCGCGGCGTGCTCGCCGAGCCAGACGCCACCCGCGTCGGGGCCGCGCGCGGTGAGGGTGGCCGTCATGGCCTCGATGACCGCGGCCTGGGTGCGGGCGTCGTGAGGGAACGACGCCCAGCCGGTGATTCCGCACATGCGGGTGACTCCTGGTTCAGTCGTGTACGGCGGGCGCCGCGTCGGTGGTCTTCTCCGGCAGAGGTGCGGGCCCTCTCCCGGTCGGTGCGAGCAGGGGTACGGCGAGACAGGCGGCGGTGGCGGCCAGCACGAGCCCGGCCCGTACGCCCGCCCCGGATCCGACCGGTCCCCAGGCGGCGGTGGCCAGGGCGGGGCCGAGGGTGAAGCCGAGACTGCGGGCGAACTGCACCGTGGACCCGACGGTCGCGGCCCGGTCCGGTGGGACGGCGCTCATGACCAGAGCCTGGGTGGGACCGCCGTTCAGGCCCATCCCGACGCCCGCCAGCGCCAGCCGCCAGGCCACGTCCGGCGGTGACCAGCCGTCGCCCAGCGGGACCAGCAGGAGCAGACCGGCCGCGGTGAGGGCGGCGCCGGCGACCGCGACCGGCCGGGCGCCGATGGGGGTGCCCCCTGCTCGTCGAGCGGAGCCGCGCGCCGGGGCGAGGTCGGCGAGCCGCCCGCCGAGCGGCCCGGCCAGGCCCATACCGAGGGGGAAGGCGAGCACGGTCAGCCCGGTCGTGGTGGCGCTGACCCCGTCGTCCCGCTGGAGATGCAGGGCGACCACGTAGTGCATGGCGGCGAACCCGGTGGCGAGGGCCAGCACCGCACCGTGGGCCCGGAACAGCCCCGCGGACCGGAGGAGGCCGGCCGCCGGCCGGCCGCCCGGACCGCGCAGCCACCACCAGAGCGTCGGGACGGCCGCGCCGGCGAGCACCAGCCACGACGGGCGGCCCACCGCGAGGGTCAGCGCGAGCAGCAGTACCGCCACCCCCGCGGCCACCAGCAGTGCGTCCCCCACCAACCGCAGGTCGGGCCGGCGCAACCCGCCGTCCCGCGGCATGGCCCGCCACACGATGACGAGCGCGAGCACACAGAAGGGGATCTTCACCAGGAACACCGACCACCAGCCCCAGTGGTCCAGCAACAGACCGCCCACGGCCGGCCCGGTCACCGCCCCCAGCGGCCCCAGAGTCGCCGGCACGCTCATCGCCCGCCCCCGCAGCTCCGGCCGTACGGACCGGATCGCGAGCACCGGCATCAGCACGAACAGCACCGCCCCGCACGCCCCCTGCATCAGCCGGGCGACGATCAGCCAGGCCATCCAGGGCGCCGCGGCCGCCAGGGCGCTGCACAGGCCGAAGCCGCAGGTCGCGGCCAGCACGGCGGACCGCAGCCCCCCTCCGTCGAGCCACCGGCCGACCGGCAACAGCAGGGCCACCACGGGCAGTTGGTAGCCCAGCACCGCCCACTGGGCAGTGGCCGTCGAGACGTGCAGCCCGTCGGCAAGGTCCGCCAGCGCCACATTGACGATGTTCATGTCGAGCATCGCCACGAACGCCAGCACACCCGCCGCCACGACCAGCGACCAGCGGTCCTCGCCGACGCGTATGTGACCGGACCGTCCCACACGGGAACCGTCGTCTGTCACCTTCCCCCCTCACCGTCACGAGCGGGCTGCCGGACGGCAACCTCCCCTCATGAGTCGAGGGGGATCCGGGGCGAGTTCCCGGCCATGCCCGGAAAATGATGACCGTCCGGCCGATCCTCCGCGCTGCTCGGCACAGCCGGCCGGGCACCGCGGACGGAGCCCGCGCCAGGCGCGGGTCGCGGTGACCCGTTCCCATGGCCGCACCCGTGGCGCGCGCCCGGTGTCATGTGGTCATGGACAGGTGCGCCCGCCGGTTCCGGGTGGTGCGGCGGCGCGGGGCAGGCCGGAAGCGTACGGTCTGGCCGGGTCGGAGTTGGGCGGCCTGGTCGAGGTCGGCGTCGTGCACCACGGCGATGACGGGGTAGCCGCCGGTCACGGGGTGGTCGGCGAGGAAGAGCACCGGTTGTCCGTTGGGCGGTACCTGGAGGGCGCCTCGGACCATGCCTTCGGACGGCATCTCGTGGTGGATCGCCCGCTCCAGAAGTGGCCCGGCCAGGCGTGCGCCGACACGATCGCTGTCGGCGGTCACCTCGTACGCGTCGGCGCACAGGGTCGTCAGCGCTTCGGGGGCGAACCAGTCGTCCCGGGGGCCGGGAACGAGGTGCAGCACGGGCCGGTCCGGGAATTCGCGGCGGGGCGCGAAGTCGGTGGGAGGGAAGCGGAGTGCGGCCGTGCCCGTCGACAGGGAGGCTCCCGCACTGAGCGGTGCCGGACCGATGCCGGAGAGGGTGTCGGTGGAGCGGGAGCCGAGCACCGGCGGTACGTCGATGCCTCCGCGGAGGGCGAGGTAGGTGCGCAGGGCGCGGGTCGGGAAGCCGACGGTGAGTTCCTGGCCGGCGGCGGCGTGGACCGGTCCGTTCATGCCGATCTGACGGCCGTCGAGCGCAGCCGGGCAGGGCGCCCCGGTCAGAGCCAGGGTGGTCGGCGTGTGACAGCGGGCGGTCAGACCGCCGCAGGTCAATTCCAGGGCCGCGGCGGATTCGGCGTTGCCCACCAGGCGGTTGGCCAGCCGCAGGCTGCCCCGGTCCGCGGCGCCGCCGGTCCCGACGCCCAAGGCGGCGTGCCCCGGGCGCCCGAGGTCCTGCACCGTGGTGAGAGGGCCCGGACGGAGGATTTCGATCATGACGTCACCTGTACGAAGCGGACGTGCGTGCCCGGAGTGAGCAGGCTGGGCGGTTGGCGTTCGATGCTCCACAGTTCGGCCGAGGTGCGGCCCAGCACGTGCCAGCCCCCGGGCGACGCGCGAGGGTAGACGCTCGTGAACTGGTCGGCGACGGCAACGGAACCGGGTTCCACGCGGGTGCGCGGGACGGGGCGGCGGGGCAGGTGGAGAGCCGGATCGAGGCCGGCGAGATAGGCGAATCCGGGCGCGAAACCGCAGAAGGCGACGGTGTACCGGGCGGCGCTGTGGCGCCGTACGACCTCACCGACGCTCAGTCCGCTCAGGCGGGCGACCTCGGCCAGGTCCGTCCCGTCGTACACCACCGGAATCTCCACCACCCGTGGCTGCGGCGGCCGGTGAACGGCGACGGTGCGGGAGGAGAGGTCGTCGGCCAGCGCCTCTCGGGTCGTGCGGTCCGGGTCGAAGGAGATCAGCAGGGTGCGCGCGGCGGGTACCAGATCGATGCATCCCGCCGGGCGGTCCCGGCGCAGGTCCTCGTGAACCCCGATCACCTCCTGCAACGTGTCCAGTTCCACCAGCAGGGCGCGGCTGCCCGCGGCCAGGAAGCGCATCTCAGGTCCTCCGTCGGTCGGAGCACCGCAGCAGCGCCTCGTCGTCGCCCAGCGTCCAGGCGCCGAAGCCTTCCCCGAGGTCGCAGGTGACGTCGATGAGCGGTGGGTCGCCGGGGGCCCGGGACGTAGGGGTCATGGTCTGTCCGCTTCCTTGTGCCGCAGGGCGGTGTGCCCGGCACGGGTCGGTCACCGGGAGGTGTCAGAAGAGCCGGTGGTGGACGTCGAGGGTGTCGGTGATGAACATGTGGCCGGGAGCGTGGGTGAGGGCGAAGGGCGGGGCGGCCTCCATGACGGCTGCCTGCGACGTGACGCCGCAGGGCCAGAACACCGGGAGGTCGCCGTCGTGCAGCCGCACCGGGTCGCCGAAGTCCGGCCGGGACAGGTCCCGGATGCCCAGGGCCTCCGGGGCGCCGATGTGGAGGGGCGCCCCGTGCACCGCGGGCATCCTCGCGGTGATCTGCACCGCGGTGGCGACGAGGTGCGCGGGTACGGGCCGCATCGACACCACCAGCGATCCGTGCAGCCGGCCGGCCGGTTCGCAGGGCCGGTCGGTCCGGAACATCGGCACGTTCCGGCCCTGTTCCACGTGGCGGAGCGGTACGCCGGCGTCCTGCAGCAGGGTCTCGAAGCTGAAGCTGCAGCCGATGAGGAACGTCACCAGGTCCTCCCGCCACCAGTCGCTGACGTCGCCGGGCGAGTCGTGCAGTTCACCGTCCCGCCAGATGCGGTACCCGGGAAGGTCGGTGCGCAGGTCGGCGCCGGGGGCGAGCCGGGACGTCCACTGTCCGGGCTCGGTGACCTCAAGTACCGGGCAGGCGGCGGGATTGCGCTGGGCGAACAGCAGCATGTCGTAGGCGTGGTCCGCCGGCAGCGCGATGAGATTGGCCTGGGTGTGGCCGGGGGCGATGCCGGACGTGGGGACGACGACGCCGGAGCGGAACGCGGCGCGGGCCTCGGCGGGGGTGCAGTCGGCCAGTTGGGCAAGGGCGGGGAGCTCAGGCATCCGGTTCTCCTGTCCGTGGAGGCGGAGCGGCCGGCCCGGCCGTCGTCGTGGGCCCGGCGCGCCGTTCCGTGGTGTCGGCGGTCAGTCGAGTGCCCTGCCACGGGTCTCGGGCAGTCCGAGCAGGGCGACGAGGGCGATGACGTAGCCGACGGCGCCGTAGACCAGGGCGCCGCCAAGTCCGTTTCCGCCGGCCTGGAAGCCGACGGCGGTGGGGAAGAACGCGCCGACCGCGCGGCCGACGTTGTAGGTCAAACCCTGGCCGGTGCCGCGCACTTCGGTCGGGTAGAGCTCGGCGAGGAACGAACCGAAGCCGCTGAAGATGGCCGAGGCGCAGAAGCCGAGCGGGAAGCCGAGGACGAGCAGGAGCTGGTTCGCGCCCGCCGGGATGTGGGTGTAGGCGAAGAGGATGCCGCCGCTGAGTACGGCGAACAGGGCGATGGCTTTCCTGCGTCCGAGCCAGTCGGTGAGGTAGCCGCCGGTGAGGTAGCCGAGGAAGGCGCCGGTGATCAGCAGGAAGAGGTAGGAGCCGGTGCCCACGACGGTCAGGTGCCGTTCGGTCTTCAGATAGGTCGGCAACCAGGTGGCGATGGTGTAGTAGCCGCCCTGCACACCGGTGGCGAGCAGCGAGGCGAAGAGGGTGGTACGCAGCAGTCCGCGGCCGAAGACGGCGGTGACGGGGGTCGATTCCCCCTTCTCGGGGCGCGAGTTGGCTCTGGGGGCGTCGTTGACGCTGCGCCGGAGGTAGAGCAGCAGGAGACCGGGCAGGGCGCCGGTCCAGAAGAGCACGCGCCAAGCGAGGTCACCGTGCACGTGGTCCAGCACCGTCGTGGCGACGATGACGGCCAGTCCCCAGCCGGCCGCCCAGGCGCCCTGGACGAAGGCGACGGTGCGGCCCCGGTAGCGGGTTGAGGCGTACTCGGCGACCAGGATGGCGCCCGCTGCCCACTCACCGCCGAATCCAAGGCCCTGCAGGGCGCGGCAGGCGAGGAGCATCGGATAGTTCACGGCGAATCCGCACAGCACCGTGAACGTCGCGTAGGTGGCGACGGTGAGCATCAAGGTGCGGGAGCGTCCGATCTTGTCGATCAGGACCCCGGCGAGGATGCCGCCCAGCGCCGAGACGACGAGCGTGACCGTGGTGAGCAGCCCTGCCTGTCCCTTGGAGAGGTGGAAGTACGCCGCGATCGCGACCAGGCCCAGTGGCAGAACCTGGAAATCGTAGGAGTCGAGGGCATAGCCACCGAAGGCGCCGAAGAACGCCTTGCGCCCTTGGCGCGGGAGGCCGCGGAACCAGGCGAATGGTCCGCTCACCTCGTCTTGTGTTTCGGCAGGACGGGTATTCAGCGTGCTCACGGCGCACCTCGCAGCGGCGGAGGGGAAGGGGAGGGAGGGGGCCGGTGGGTGTTCGGCCCATGATGCGTCGGTTCAGCGGGTCGGTGGGACCCGTTCGCGCAGTGGATTCAGTGAGATCCGTTGCACAGGGGAATGCAGCGGAGTGGCGCAAACCTAGAGGATTGTTCAACGATTCGACAAGGGTTGTGCCGCCTCAGTTTCGAGCACCTTGGCTGCCTCTTGACTCTCCCCTCATGAAATCCCCCGTGCACTTGACGGCGCCGCGTACACGGGGGCGAGGTCACCAAATCGTTGCTTGTCAGCCCCTTGCTAGATCGTTGAACGATCCTCCACTGTGGCCGCCCCACCGTGTTCCCGGTTTGCGGAGTTGTCTGCTCCGTAGTGCGGCGATCGTGCCCCGTCCCTGAAGCCTCTTCTCCCAAGGACATCCATGTGTCCCCCAGGCAGTCATCCAGACCCGGAATCCCACCCGTTCCGCACGGACCGTCGGGCGTACGCCGCCCGTCGTCGACCGGTGGCGGTGACAGCCGCGGTCGTCGGTCTGTACCTGCTCCATGCCGTGCTCGCGGAGACGGCCGGGGAGTTGCTGGCCGTCCCCGTGGTCGGGCCGCTCAATGTCGGCTTCGCCGTGGCGCTGTTGCTCCTCGCCGCCACCGTCGGCGCGACGCAGTGGCACGCCCGCTGCGCCCGCACCGTCCGGGGCCCCCTGGACGGGCCGACCGGCCCGGCCGTGCAGGAACGGGTGCCGAGGCGGTGACGTCGACCACGCATCACTACGCCGTCCTCGTGGTCTTCACCTTCTTCGTCGTCGGCGCCCTGTTCCTGTCGGTATGGGCCGCCTCGTACCGCGACACCACGAGCGACTTCTACATCGGCGGAGGCCGGCTGACCTCCACCCGCAACGGGCTCGCGCTCTTCGGGGACTACATGTCCGCCGCGGCGCTGCTCGGGAATCCCGGAGTGCTGGCCCTCAGGGGTTACGACGGCATTCCGTACGTCCTCGGCCCGGCCGTCGCATGGGCCGTCATCGGGCTGCTCGTCGCCGAACGATTCCACGCCACGGGACGGTTCACCGTCGGCGACAGCCTCGCCGACCGTCTGCGCCCACGAGCCGCCCACCTCGCCGGGGGTGTCGCCACGGTCGTCGTCTGTCTGATGTACCTGATCGCCCAGCTGGTCGCGGCGGGGGCGCTGGCGGCACCGGTCCTGGGCGTGCACGGCGCCCCCGCGGAGCGGATCGTGATCGTCGGCCTGGGCAGCCTCATGATCCTCTACGTCGTCCTCGGCGGCATGCCGGCCACGACGGTGGTGCAGTGCGTCAAGGCCGTCCTCATGCTGGCGGGAGGCACCGTGGCGGCACTGATGGTCCTGGCACGGTTTCACTGGAACCCGGGTGCGCTGCTGAGCGCCGCTGCGCACCGAAGCGGCCACGGTGCTGCCTTCCTGCGGCCCGGTGTGAGCCTCGGCAGCACTGCGGCGAGCAGCCTGGACTTCCTCAGCCTGCAACTGACGATGGTGCTGGGCGCGGCCGGACTGCCACATCTGCTGATGCGCCTCCACACCGTGCCCACGGCCCGCGACGTACGGCGGTCGGTCCGTCGGGCCACCACGCTGATTTGCTCGTTCGCCCTGATCAGCGTGGTTCTGGGGCTCGGCGCGGTGGCCGTGCTCGGTTCGCACCGGATCTCCGGCGACAGCCCTTCGGGCAATACGGCCGTGCTGCTCCTCGCTTCCGAGCTGGGCGGCTCGTTCCTGGTCACGCTGATCTCCTGCGTCGCGTTCGCGACCATCCTGGCCGTCGTCGCGGGCGTCACCCTGACCGCCGCGACGGCACTGGCCCACGACCTGTACGGCGGGGTGCTCGTCCGCGGCACCGCCTCGCAGCGGCGCGAGTTGGTGGTGGCCCGTTCGGCAGTGCTGCTGACCGGCGGCACCGCCACGGCACTGGCGCTGTTCGCCCGGGACCTGAGCATCTCGTTCTTGATCGGCCTGGCGTTCGCCGTCGCGGCGTCCGCGATCCTGCCCGCCGTGCTGTACCGGCTGTACTGGCCGGGCTTCACCACCAAGGGGGCGAACTGGTCGGTCTACGGTGGGCTGCTCTCGTGCCTGTTGCTGATCGTCCTGTCGCCCCAGGTCTCCGGAAGCCCCTCCGCGCTGCTGCCGCAAGCGGACTTCGCGGCGTTCCCCCTGCGCAATCCCGGGCTGGTCACCATCCCCGTGGGCTTCTTCCTCGGTTGGCTGGGTTCCCTCCGGGAGCGGCGCCAGGGAGGTCTCCCCCGGTGAAGGCCACCGTCATCACAGGTCGTCGTCGAACAGGTCGAGCAGCGCCTCCCCCAGGGCCGGACCGGCCGCTCCGGCACCGTCGTGCAGGGACTGTTCGGTCCAGATGACCTTGCCCCGGGCGGTGTAGCGGGTGCCCCAGCGTTCGGCGAACTGGGCGACCAGGAACAGCCCGCGTCCGCCCTCATCGGTGCTCCTGGCGCGGCGCAGGTGGGGCGAGGTGCTGCTGCCGTCGGAGACCTCGCAGATCAAGGTGCGGTCGTGGAGCAGCCGGACCCGGATGGGCTGGGTGCCGTACCGGATGGCGTTGGTGATCAGCTCACTGAGGATGAGTTCGGTCGGGTACCCGAGCTCCGCCAGCCCCCAGGCTTCGAGCCGGCGGGTGCACGCGGCGCGGATCGGGGCGACGGCCGCCGGCTCGGAGGGCACGTCCCACTCCGCGACCTGGCTGGGATCCAGCAGCCGGGTGCGGGCCACCAGCAGCGCGATGTCGTCGCTCGGGCGCTCCGGAAGCAGGTTCTCGAAGACGGCCCGGCAGGTGGCCTCCGGCGTCCGGTCCGCGGTCCCCGCGAGACCGGCGCGCAGCAGGTGGAGACCTGTGTCGAGGTCGAGGTCGCGGTTCTGGACAAGCCCGTTGGTGTAGAGGACCAGGCGCGAGCCGGCGGGCACGTCGAACTCGGCCGTCTCGAACGGCAGGTTGGCGCCCAGCCCCAGCGGCAGGCCGACGGGTACGTCGAGGAAGCTGACGGTCCCCCCGGGGTCGATCAGCGCGGGGCCCGGGTGGCCGGCCCGGGCCGCGGTGATCCGTCCGGTCACCGGGTCGTAGATGGCGTACAGGCACGTCGCACCGGTCACCGCGGGGTCCTCGTCCTCGGCGGCGCTGTCGACCTGGGCGACCAGCTCGTCGAGATGCCCCAGAAGCTCGTCGGGAGACAGGTCCAGGGCGGAGAAATTGTGCACGGCGGTACGCAGCCGTCCCATGGTGGCGGCGGCGTGCAGGCCGTGCCCGACGACGTCGCCGACGACGAGGGCAACGCGGGCGCCGGACAGCGGGATGACGTCGAACCAGTCGCCGCCGACCCCGGCCTGTGCGGGCAGGTATCGGTGAGCGGCTTCCACGGCGGACTGTTCGGGCAGGCCGTGCGGGAGCAGGCTCCGTTGGAGGGTCACCGCCATGGCGTGCTCCCGGGTGTAACGGCGGGCGTTGTCAAGGGCCAGCGCCGCCCGGGCGGCCAACTCCTCGGCGAAGGACAGGTCGTCTTCCTCGAAGGCCGCACGCTCCGAGCGCCAGAAGTCGGCGATCCCGAGAATGACGCCGCGGGCCTGGAGCGGCACCGAGACGAGCGAGTGGATGCCGAAGTCCAGCACCCGCCGCGAACGCTCGGGATCGATCGCCTGCCAGTGCGGCGCGGCGCTCAGGTCGGGCTCCAGGACGGCGCGGCCGCGCCGCAGCGCCTCGGACTGCGGCGTCGCCGGGAGGAACCGGATCAGCTGGTGCACCGGAAACAGCGGCGGGTCCTCACGGATGCCGCAGAACGCCGTGCGGCGCATCTCGGTCGTGCCGCCGGTGGGCTCCTCACCACGCAGCACCGGGTCCGCCAGCTCGATGGTGACGAAGTCCGCGAACCGGGGAACGGCCACCTTCGCCAGCTCTTCGGCGGTCCGCCCCACATCCAGGGTGGTGCCCACCCGCCCTCCGGCGTCGTAGAGCAGTTTCAGCCGTTCCCAGGCGACTTCCGCCCGGCCGGCCAGTGCCCGGAGGTCAGTGGTGTCCCGCAACGTCACCACGCGGCTGGAGGGCTCGCCGTAGGGCGCGGTGGACCGCACGTTCACCGCCAGCAGCCGGTCTCCGGCCGGGTGAACCTCGTCGGTGGCCACCCGTCGCGAGGCCAGCAGTTCGTCGATGCCCGGGTCCAGACCGAGTTCGGGCACCGCGCGCTGTTCGGCGTCCTGTGGAAGGTTCAGCAGGTGCCGCGCCTCGTCGTTGGCCAGCAGCAGCCGGTCGTCGTCGAGGATGAGCACGCCCTCGCGCACCGCGTGCAGGACCGCGTCGTGATGCTCGTACATCCGGGTCATCTCGGCGGGACGCAGGCCGCGGGTCTGGCGGCGCAGCCGGCGGCCCACCAGCACCGACCCGACGGCAGCCAGGCCGAGCGCGGCACCCGACGTGCCGAAGAGCATCGGCAGCTGCCGCGTCACCGTCTTGTTCACGTTTTTGACCTTGATCTCGGGGAAGACCAGGCCCGCGACCGAACCGTTGGGGCGGAAGATCGGAACCACGGCGTTCACGGTCAACCCCAGCGGGCTCACCGAGGTCTTGGTGAACGCCGTGCCGTTCGCTGCCTTCTTGTACGGCCCGTAGACATGCCTGCCGATGAAGTACGGGTTGCGGTGGGTGATACGGATGCCCTGCGGCGTCGAGACCACGATGTTGTCGACCCCGGCCCGCTTCCGGGCCGCCTGCGCGCGTGGTTGCAGCACCGCCGTCGGGTGGGGGCCGTCCAAGGCGCGCACGATACCGGGGGAATTGGCGAACGTCTCACCGACAGCGAGTACCCGCTCACGGGCCGACTCCGACTCCAGCCGCCGGGCCTGGACCACCAGCGCCGCCACCGCGGCGGCGATGAGCAACGCCACGAGCGCCAGCACCATGATGAGCACCTGGCCGGCGACGCTCCGAGGGCTCAGGAGAGACGGCGAGCGGTGTCCCGGTGGCCGGCCCCGCGCCCCGCGGTGCTCGTCGAGCCCGCGGTCCACCGGCCCACTACGGCGTCGCCGACCGCTCGACAGGTGAAGCCGGTCAGCGACAGTGGCAATAAGCCGCATCATGCGTAGTTTTTACCATAAGGGTCAATTTTGGCGGTGACGGGTATAAATCGGTCCACGAAATCCTCGGCGAAAGAAGCGCTCCGGAGCCTCGGTGAGCGACATACGGAGGCCTGGTCACCGCCGTCCCGGTCCACGACTCCGCCGCCGGCAAGCAGTTGCTGACCGCACCGGCCCGCTACCCACCCGAGCGTGCGCAAGGTCTGGGCTGGGCGCAGGCGGAGCGGCGTTGTCGGCAGTGGAAGATCCCTGATCAGTCCGAATGCTCCGTAAGGGGGTCTCTTCCCGGGCGCCGGGAGGGGCCCTGGGTGATGTCCTTGTCTCAAGCGCGTAGTCGATGCGCTTCCCGCCGGCCTTGTGACAGGCGTTGCGAAACTCGCCACGTTGGCCCTAACTGGAGTTCCCATGGAGGGAGTTGGGGTGGTGCGCGAAAGAACCGCAGCCCTGCCGGGGCGCCGAAAGTCCTGTCTGCCGGTCCGTCTGCCGCAGCCCACGGCCGCGATTTCCCCCTGACCTTCCGTGAACGGCCGGACGCCACCAGCGGGAGACCACGCAATCCTCCTTCGGTTTTTCTTGAGACCTTCGCCCACCGGCTCCCCGCTGCCGACGACACCAAGCGACGAAGGACCTCAGGATCGCCATTTCCGACCCGCGGTCCGTGCGTCAGCAGCAGCGGCTCTGGGGGTGGTTCTCACGGTGCAGGGAGCGCAGCACCTCGAACTCCCGTCGCGACGGGAGGAGCGCCTGGGCGTGATGGCGGCGGTGGTGTGCGCAGTAGCGGTCGTACTCCGCCTCTCCGGTCAGCTCGCGCAGATACCAGCGCACCGCCCGCACCCAGCGCAGGCCACTCATGAGTCGGCCCCCACCAGCGGTTCGACACTCACCCCGGGCCCGTCGATGCGGGAGGCGACGTACGGCGCCTCCGTCGTCGGGAGCGGGACGGGGGATCGTACGGCCCGTACGCACACCACCGCCGCGTTGACGATCACCACGGCGACCAGCAGCAGGAACACCGTGACAAGGACGCCGTCGACGGTGGAGTTGGTGACGACGGTGTGCATGTCGTCGATGGTCTTGGCGGGCGGGAGGACCTGCCCGGCGTCAAGGGCGTCGGCGTACCGCGTGCGCTGGGCGAAGAAGCCGACCATGGCGTCGGCGGAGAAGATCTTCTGCCGGCCGGCGGCGTAGGTGACCGCGACCACCCAGGCCAGCGGGATGCCGGTGACCCAGGCCCAGCGCAGTCGCCCGGACTTGATCAGGACGGTCGTACAGACGGTGAGGGCCACGGCGGCCAGGAGCTGGTTGGCGATGCCGAAGAGAGGGAAGAGCTGATTGATTCCGCCCAGGGGGTCGGTGGCACCGACGTAGAGGAAGTAGCCCCAGGCGGCCACGACGAGTCCGCTGCACAGCCAGATGCCCGGCTTCCAGTTGACCCGGCCGATCGGCTTCCAGAGATTGCCCAGCATGTCCTGGAGCATGAAACGTCCGACCCGGGTGCCCGCGTCGACCGTGGTCAGGATGAACAGCGCCTCGAACATGATCGCGAAGTGGTACCAGAAGGCCTTCATGGTGCTGCCGCCGAAGACGCCGGAGAAGATCTCCGACATGCCGACGGCCAGGGTCGGCGCTCCACCGGACCGGGCGATCAGCGTCTGCTCCTCAACTGCGTGCGCGGCGTGCGTCAGTTGGTCGGGAGTGATGGTGAAGCCGAGGCCCGCCACGGCGTGGGACGCCGACTCGACGGTCGTACCGAGGAGCCCCGCGGGCGCGTTCATCGCGTAGTACAGACCCGGCTCCAGGGTCGCCGCGGCGATCAGCGCCATGATCGCGACGAACGACTCCATGAGCATGGCCCCGTACCCGATCATGCGGACCTGGGACTCCTTCTGGATCAGCTTCGGCGTCGTACCGGAGGCGACCAGCGCATGGAAGCCGGACAGCGCGCCACAGGCGATCGTGATGAAGAGGAACGGGAAGAGGGAGCCGGCGAAGACCGGGCCCGTGCCCGACGAGGCGAACCTGCTGACCGAGTCCGCGTGCAGCACGGGTGCGGCCACCACGACGCCGACCGCGAGGAGCGCGATGGTGCCCACCTTCATGAAGGTGGAGAGGTAGTCGCGTGGCGCGAGCAGCATCCACACCGGTAGCACGGAGGCGACGAAGCCGTATCCGAGGAGACAGAAGACAAGTGTGGTCGGGCTGAGGGTGAACGCGCCGGCCAGTGAGGACTCCTGGATCCAGCGGCCGCCGACGATCGCGAGCAACAGCAGTGCCACACCGATGAGGCTGCTCTCGACGACCCGGCCGGGGCGGATGACGTGCATCCAGAAACCCATGAACAGGGCGATGGGGATGGTCATCGCGACCGAGAAGGTGCCCCAGGGGGAGTGGGCGAGGGCATTGACCACGACGAGGGCCAGCACCCCGAGGAGGATGATCATGATGGCGAAGACGGCGATCAGGGCGGCGGCCCCACCCGCCCGTCCGATCTCGTCGCGGGCCATCTGGCCAAGTGAGGTGCCGTCCCGGCGCATGGACAGGAAGAGCACCACCATGTCCTGCACGGCCCCCGCGAAGATCACTCCGGCGACGATCCAGAGCGTGCCCGGCAGGTAACCCATCTGGGCCGCGAGCACCGGTCCCACCAGCGGTCCGGCGCCGGCGATCGCGGCGAAGTGGTGCCCCAGGAGCACCCGGCGGTCGGTGGGCTGGAAGTCGACGCCGTCCGCAAGGCGTTCGGCGGGAGTGGCCCGGCGGTCGTCCGGCTTCAGGATGCGGCGGACGATGAAGCGGGAGTAGAAGCGGTAGGCGATGGCGTACGAGCCGAGGGCGGCGACCACCAGCCAGACCGCGGAGATCTTCTCGCCCCGCGCCAGCGCGAGGACGCCCCAGGCGACCGCGCCGAGCAGGGCGACGGTGGTCCAGAGCAGAATCGCCCGAGGGGATGTCCGAGGCCTCGACGGCCCCGGGAGACCGGTTTCGGGCATGACTGACGTAGGCATGGCGACTCCTCACCTCGACGGTGGTGTTGTGGCGGCACGTGCGGATGGATCAGCGGCGACGGTGTTCGCGGGTCAGCCGTATGCGACGGACAGGCAGCAGCCGGGCCCCGGTACCCGGGCGAGCCGGTACCGGGAGAAGAACCGCGGGCTCGCCCCGGCGTACCAAGGGACCGACAGCGGCCCTGCCACAGGGGCCAGAAGCAGTACGGCGGCGGCGACGTGCCGTAGCCGGTGGCGACCTGTCCGTGTCACGACCTGCGCTCCTCTCCCCCTCGCCGGCGGTCTGTGCAAGAGTTGCCCACCCGCCCGAAGTCGTTGACAGCGAATGTCCAGAAGGTTTCCTGCCGGTTCCCGGTCATCCGAATCGGCGGTTCGCGCAACCAACCGTCGAGGGCAGGCAACACCAAGGACGGTGACCGATGGCCGATGGCGCCATGACCGCGACGTTCCTCGCCGTGATCGGCGGAGCCTCGCTGCTCGCCGTCAGCGCGCGCCGCCTGCGCCCGAGCGACCGGCTGCCGTCCCTGGAGGGATGGGCGCTGGCCGACCGCAGCCTGGGCCCCGGGTGGACCTGGCTGCTGCTGGGCGGCACGATCTTCACCGCCTACACCTTCACCGCCGTACCGGGACTGGCGTACGGCAACGGGGCGCCGGCCTTCTTCGCGGTGCCGTACACGGTGATCGTCTGCCCACTGGCGTTCGTCCTGCTGACCCGACTGTGGGCGGTGGCCCGCCGGCACGGCTACGTCACCGCCGCCGACTTCGTGGGCGGGCGGTACGGTTCGCCGCCGCTGGCGCTGGTGGTCGCGCTGACCGGGATTCTGGCCACGATGCCGTATCTGGCGCTCCAACTGCTCGGCATACGCGCGGTGTTGACTGCCGGGGGCGTCTACCCGCGGGGGGCGGCCGGTGATCTGGTGATGGTGGCGCTGTTCGCGGGGCTGGCGGTGGCGACGTACCGGCACGGACTGCGCGCGCCCGCCGTCATCTCGGCGCTCAAGGCGGTGGCCGTGTTCCTCTCCCTCACCGCCGTCTGCTGGCTGGTCCTCGAACGTCTCGGCGGGCCCGGGGCGGTCTTCGACGGAGCGGCACGCAGGCTCGGCGGTACGGACGCGGCCCACTCGGCCCTCCTCCTCTCCCCCGCCCAGCAGCCCGCCTACGCCACACTCGCGCTGGGCTCCGCGCTGGCCCTGCTCATGTACCCGCACGTGCTCACCGCCGGTTTCGCCGCCGACGGCCGGCGCACCCTGCGCAAGGTCTCCGTGGCCCTGCCCGCCTGGACGGCGCTGCTCGCGCTGTTCGGCTTCCTCGGCCTCGCGGCTCTCGCGGCGGGGGTGCGGGCGCCGAAGGGCGGCGCCGAGTCCGCCGTGCCGATGCTGGTCGACCGGCTCATGCCGGTGCCGCTGGCCGGGCTGGTGTTCGCCGCGATCACGGTGGGGGCGCTGGTCCCGGCCGCCGTGATGTCGATCGCGGCGGCCACCAGCTTCGTACGGAACGTGTACGTCGAGTACGTCCATCCGACCGCCACGCCCAAACGGCAGGTCCGGATCGCCAAAGCGGTGTCGCTCACGGCGAAGGTCGGCGCTGTCGCGTTCGTGTTCGGGCTGCGCGACCAGGACGCCGTGAACCTCCAACTCCTCGGCAGCGTCTGGATCCTGCAGATCTTCCCCGCCGTCGCCGTCGGCCTCTTCACCGGCCGACTGCATCCGCGGGCGCTCCTGGCCGGGTGGGCAGTGGGCATGGTGGCCGGGACGTTCATGGTGGTGCGGGAGGGGTTCTCCTCCGTCGTCCCGCTCGGCATCGGCGGGCAGCCGCTGGAGATCTACGCCGGGCTCGCGGCCCTGTTGCTCAATCTGACCGTCGCCGCGGCCGGCACCGCCGTCCTCGAACGTCTCGGCGTCCCGCGCGGCGCCGACGCGACCGACCTGCCGTCCCGCCTGGCCCTCAGGCGGTACCCCGAGACGGAAGCGAACAACCCGTGAGACGCAGAACCAGTACCTCCGTGCCGGTGCCGACCAGCACTCCCTCGCCGGTGCCGCAACCGCCGGCTGCGCCCGGGATCCTCACCCCTGTGGTGGGCACCCCCGCCGACCCGGCACGCGAGGCCGGCGTCGCTCACCTCTTCGAGCTGCACTACGCCTCGATGTTGCGCCTCGCCGTCCTGCTCGGCGCCGACGACCCGGAGAACGTGGTGGCCGAGGCGTACTACCAGATCTACCGGAAGTGGCAGCGGCTGCGGGACGCCGAGGCGGCAGAGGCGTATCTGCGCTCCACCGTGTGCAATCTGACCCGGATGCGCATACGTCATCTCCAGGTCGCCCGCAGGCACGTGGAGAACCCGCCGGACGAGGTCGTCGCTTCCGCAGAGAGCACCGCTATCCTCCACGACGACCAGCGGGTACTGATCGACGCGCTCCAGGCGTTGCCGGCCCGCCAGCGCGAGGCACTCGTCCTGCGCCACTGGCTCGGCCTGAAGGAGAAGGAGATCGCCGCCGCGATGGGCATCTCCTGCGGCTCGGTCAAAACACACACCGCACGCGGCCTCGCCGCCCTGACCCACACCATGGAGGGCCGGCGATGAACGGCACCAGTCCGGAGCGGACCGAGAAGGAGCTGCAGAAAGCCCTGGCCGCCATGGCGGACGGAGTGGGGGTGCCTGCAACGCCCGACGCCTACCGCACGGCCCGCGGCGAGTGGCTGCGCCGCGAGCGCCGGCGCCGGCTCGTCCTCGCCGTGCTGATCGCCGTTGTCTTCACCCTGGCCACGCTGATCGGCCTGTGGGTCCTCAACGAGACCCCCACGGGCCCTGGCGTCATCTTCTCCGGCGCCGCGGAAGCGGTCGTCAGCAACAGCCCTGCGATCAGCGCGACCGGGGCGTAGTTGAAGGACCCGACGGTCACCGGGGCCGCCTGCGGCAGGCAGAACAGCACGGTCACGAACGCCACCCACGCGACGGCGACCCGGCCGACCGCCACACCCCCACCGGTCCGGTCCTGGCGGGAGCGTTGTGCTGGATCGGGGCTGGTTTCAGGGCTGCGGGTGGAACGCCTCAGGCGGCCGCTCACTTGTTCGTGTCCAGCAGTGCAAGGCTTCGCCGTTCATGGCATAGCTGCGGCCCAGCTCCAGAGCTCGTGCATCACATTGTTGGTGACATCGGCAGACTCCGCGGGGGACGGGTGTGCGGGCAGCGGCGCCCGGTGAGCCGGAAGAACGAGTCCGAACAGTGCGCCGACGGCTGCTGCCAGGTCGGCAGCGCAGTGAACCGAGATTTCATCAGGCACGGCGATCCTGCGTAGGCCACTGGCGAACGTGTCCTCCACCAGCGTCAGTCGGCACATCAGTTCACCACGGCCGAAGGACCCGTCGCGGGCCTGAGTCGCCAGGGCGCCGAGAAGGTCGCGGGCTTTGCGCTGCACGAGTGCCAGGGCTTTCCAGCCGCCCGGCCCTGCGGTGCTGGAGGGGCCGAGGGCGGCTGGAAGCCGGTCGCCGAGAGCCTCGTGCCATTCCCCGAGCCGTCCCATCAGTTCTGCATGCAGTCCGTCCAGAAAGATCAGCACCGCGATTGCACCCACCGCCTCATCAGTTGCATAGGCAGCCGCCACGCGCTCGTTCTCCCTCGGGTCGCCGGCCAGAAATATCCGAACGGGACGGATGCTTTGGGCCGCAGCGCTGGCGGCCGCATGGCAGGCGTGATCGGTAGGCACAGGCGTAGTCACCGTATTCCATGTCGTCGCGGCCGACAGTACGCAGGCATGCAAATCGTCGGACCGGCAGTGAGTGCGCACCTCTTGGCGGTATGAGCGCAGTGGCCTTTTGATCGCGGAAGGCTTGCTGGCTTGTGGTCGGCAGGCCCTCCCGTTCGGCAGCACACTCCTTCGGTTGCTTACCGCGTACGGGGGTTGCGAGAGACCCGTATTTGAGCCGTGGAAACCGGGTGATCAAGACGTGATGCGAGCGCAGCGCGCGGGAGGACGGGTGAGGCGGAGGCGGGCCCGAGTGTGCCATCCAGATTCTCGTGGGTGTGTTTCCCATCCGCTGGTGAGGGCTTCAACGATGGTCATCCCTCTACCATGCTCCTCGTCCTCGGAAGCGATGTAGCGGGTCTGAGGCTCAGTGCGGTTTCCGCAGTCCGAAACCTCGATGTCAAGAGTGCCGTCCTGGAGGAGGAGGCAGACAGCGAGTTCGCCTCGTCCGTATTGGGCTGCATTGGCAGCGAGTTCACCGACCACGAGCAGGGCGGACTCCAGGTCATCGGACGCTATACACCATCGTTTGAGCGTTGACCGGGTGAAGTGCCTTACCAGGCTTGCCTTTTGGGCTTGTCCTGGTACGGCGATGGCAGCGCAGGGTGGGGCGCCGGGCGGGGGCTGAGCCGGAGCCGGAGGGGTCTCGACGCGGGGTCCGCGGATCTCCGCTACGGCAGGTGCGGGCGACATGGTGCGGGATTCCTTTTTCGAGCAGGCGTGCGTATCAGGTGGTGAGTTCGCGCCCGCGGGTCTCGGGTGCGAGGAGCATCATGACGACGGCGAGAGCCGCGGCCGCTATCGCGGTGCCCAGGCCGAGCCGGAACCCGGCGGCGGTGTCCACGGCCAGCGCGCCCACCGCGTACGGCGCGATGGCGCCGCCTGTGCGGCCACCGTTGTAGATGACGCCCATGGCGAGTCCGCGGGCGGGTGCGCGGTGCATCATCTCCGCGGTCCAGGGCCCCACCCCGGCGAAGACACCGGAGATGCCGACACCTGCGAGGAACGTCGCGGCCAGTACCACGCCTTCACGCCGGACGGTGAGGAGCAGCCCGATGGCACACGCGCCGATCAGCAGGTAGCCGACGAAGGTCGGGCGGCGGCCGATGTGGTCCACGAGCACGGCGAATGCGGCGAAGCCGGCGATCGCGCCGAACTGCAGCGCCACCAGGTAGGTGAGGCTCTTGGCGAAGGCCATGTGGTCGACCTCCACCAGGAACGTCGGCAGGAACGTGTTGACGGCGTAGAACAGGTACTGAATGAAGAACACGAAAGCCAGCGCGGTCAGCAGGGGCCGGCGGAGGGCGGGGGCACCCAGCGAGCGGATGCTGCTGCGGGTGCGCGGCCCGGTGTCCCGGGCGAGCCACAGAGGGGACTCGGGCGTGGCGAGGCGGACGTAGACGGCGAACAGCAGGGGGAGCGCGCCCACCAGGTAGAGCATGCGCCAACGGCCCTCGTCCAGCCCGCTGTGCCCGTGCGCGACGACTGCGGCGGCGGCAAGCGCGAGCAGGTTGCCCAGCGGCATTCCGCTCTGCATCAGGGCACCTCCCTTGCCGCGGTGCGCGGTCGGCCAGGTCTCCGCGACCAGGGCCGCGCCTGCCGTCCAGCAGGCGCCCATGCCGAGCCCGGCCAGGAAGCGAAGGATTTCCACCCAGGTCAGCGACCCCGCCGCCGCGGTGATCCCGGTGCACACCGCATACCAGCCGATCGCGTAGCTGAGCGTGCGGACCCGGCCGATCCGGTCGGCCACCCCGCCGCCGACGATGCCGCCGACGATCATTCCGGCCGCCTGGATGGTCCCGACAATGCCGATCTCCGCCTTGCTGACGTGGAAGTCGGCCAGGAAGGCCGGAATCGTCAGGGCCAGCAGGGCGACATCGAAGACCTCGAACGTCCAGCCCATGGCGGCTGCCAGGAGTGCCCGCCATCCGGTGGGGCTGATCTGGTGGCGCCACGAGGTGGCGGGGCCTGCTGGTCGCGATCTGGTCGGTTCAACCTCGAATTCATGGATTTCGCTGGACATCGGACCCTCCCGGTTCCTTATTGTTCCGCTGAGAGGAACAAATTCTGAATCGCTTAATTCCGGTTTACCACCGGCAAGTGCCCAGTTCAATACTTGACGAGCGGGCCATTTCCGCCGTTACATAAGAGCAGACGATACAGAAAGGCGCCCTGTAATGAATGAAAATGTTCCGCTAGGAGGAACAGCGCTGGAGGGTGGTACCACGGTCGCCGACCGGGTCTGCGACGTCCTGCTGTTGTTCACGCAGGGATCCACTGAACTCGGCGTCAGTGAGATCGCCCGCAGGCTGGAGCTGCCCAAGTCGGTCGTGCACCGCATTCTGCGGTCGCTCTCCTCACGGGAACTGATTCGCCATACCCGCGACGGCCGCAGCTATCAGCTCGGGCCGGCCGCGGCGCTGCTCGGTGCGCGCGCCTGGGCCGCGCTGGATGTGCACGCGGCGGCGAGGCCGGTGCTGCGCCGGCTGCGCGATGAGACCGGGGAGACCACGACGCTGTCCCAACTGGTCGGCGCGGAGCGGACGTACGTCGAGCAGTTCGAAAGCCGGCGCGAAGTGAAGATGACCGTCGCGCTCGGCGTCCGACACTCCCTGCATGCCGGTGCCAGCGGAAAGGCGATGCTGGCCCACCTGGACCCGGCCGAGCAGGAGCGCGTCCTTGCCGTCCCGCTGCGCTCCCTCACGCCCGCCCCGGTGACCGACACGGATCTGCTGCGCACGGAGCTGGCCGAGATCGCCCGCCGGGGGTCGGCCATCTCCCTGGGAGAGCGGCTTCCGGAGGCCGGAGCGATTGCGGCCCCGATCCTGCTGCCGACCGGCGAGGTGTTCGGCGCGATCAGCCTCTGCGGGCCACTTGGCCGCTTCGACCCCGACACGGTCCGCCGATACGAGCCCATGGTTCGCGCGGCCGCCACGGAGATCTGCCGTGCCCTCGCCGAACCGCACACCATCCAGGACCAGGAGTTGTAATCGATGGCAGCCACACCACAGGCACTGGCAGGACTAAGGGTCATCGACGCGGCCACACTGTTCGCCGGCCCGTTCGCCGCGACCATGCTCGGCGACTACGGCGCCGAAGTGATCAAAATCGAGCACCCCAGAGGTGACCCGGCCCGGGGCCACGGCCCGAGCAAGGACGGCGTACCGCTGTGGTGGAAAAGCCTGGCGCGCAACAAGAAGGCCGTCACACTGAACCTCGGCGTCTCCGAGGGGCAGCAGCTGTTCCGGCAACTTGCGGCCGAGGCGGATGTGGTGATCGAAAACTTCCGCCCCGGCACGCTGGAACGCTGGGGACTGGGCTATGACGTGCTCTGTGCCGACAACCCCGGTCTCGTCCTGGCCAGGGTCACCGGATTCGGCCAGAAGGGCCCGTACGCCGGGCGGCCCGGGTTCGGAACCCTCGCGGAGGCGATGAGCGGGTTCGCCGCGATGACGGGCGAACCGGACGGCCCACCCACCCTGCCCCCCTTCGGCCTTGCCGACGGAGTATCCGCACTGACCTGCGCGTTCGCCGTCATGACCGCGCTACGGGCACGCGAACGCACCGGCCGCGGGCAAGTCGTCGACCTGGCGATCATCGAGCCGTTGCTGTCGCTCCTCGGGCCTCAGCCGACCGCCTATGACCAGCTCGGCGCCATCCCGCCCCGCACCGGAAACCGCTCGACGAACAACGCGCCGCGCAACGTCTACCGCAGCAGCGACGGGCGCTGGCTCGCGGTCTCCACCAGTGCGCAGAACATTGCCGAACGGGTGATGAAACTGGTGGGCCGCCCGGAGTTCGTCACCGAACCGTGGTTTGCCTCCGGCGCGGGGCGTGCCGAGCACGCTGATGAGCTGGATGCCGCGGTCAGCGCGTGGATCGCGCGGCACACCAGCGAGGAGGTCATCGCCGAGTTCGAGGCCGCGAACGCCGCGATCGCACCGATCTACGACGTCAGCGACGTCCTCGCCGATCCGCAGTACGCCGCGCTGGACACCATCACCACCGTGGCCGATCCCGACCTTGGTCCGCTGCGGATGCAGAACGTGCTCTTCCGTCTCTTCGACACACCGGGCGCCATCCGCTGGACGGGCCCCGCGATCGGCGCGCACAACGCCGAGGTCTACCAGGCGCTCGGCCTCGAATCCGAGGCGCTGGAGCGGTTGCAGCAGCAGGGGGTGGTCTGATGCCCGGGCTGCTGCGCAGCTACCTGTACGTTCCTGCCCACCAGCCCCACCGCATCGACAAGGCATACGCCAGCTGCGCGGACGCGGTCGTGCTCGACCTGGAAGATGCGGTACCGCCCGAGGCGAAGGACGCCGCGCGCGAGAGTGCGGCGTCGGTGGTGGCGAGTGCGACGGGCAAGCCCACCTTCGTCCGGGTCAACGGACTGGCGACCGGTCGGGCCGCCGAGGACATCGCGGCGGTGGCCGGCCCGGGACTTGCCGGGATCCGACTGCCCAAGGCGGAGCACGCCGAAGAGGTGCGGCGCGTCGCCGGGTGGCTGTCCGAAGCCAACTGCCCCGCACCGGTGCACCTGTTGCTGGAATCGGCGCTCGGTGTGGAGAACGCCTTCGAACTGGCCCGGGCCTGCGACGCCGCGGGCGGAATCTCGCTCGGGGAGGCCGATCTGGCCGCGGACCTGGGCGCCCTTCACGAAGTGACGCTGGACGTCGCACGTGCCCGTTGTGTCATCGCCGCCCGTGCCGCTGGCCTGCCCGGTCCGGTGCAGTCGGTCTTCACGGCCGTTGACGACCTCGGCGGATTGCGTAGGTCCTGTCTGCGCGGGAAACGCCAGGGCTTCTTCGGCCGCTCCGCGGTGCATCCGAAACAGCTCGACCTGATCAACGAGAGCTACTCCCCGACCGACCGCGAGATAGCCGATGCGGCGGCACTTGTGGACGTACTGGGCGCCGCACTGGCGGACGACTGCGGGGCCGCCCTCACCACGGACGGCCGGTTCGTCGACGCTGCCACCGTCCGCTCCGCCCACCAGATCCTCGCACTGGCCGACCATGCCCGGAAGGAAAAGCCATGAGCTCCACCCTGCTCGACGCGCTGCGGCGCGGTGTCACCCTCCACGACCTGGCACAGCCTCTGGAAGCCGGAATGCCCTGCTCACCGAACCACCCCGGCTTCCGGCTCGCTCTCCAGCGCCGGCACGGAGACATGGTCCGGCCGGACGGCAGCTCGGCCGCCAACGAGATCATCGTGACCGGCGGGCACGTCGGAACCCACATCGACGCCCTCTGCCACGCCTCCTTCGCCGGCAAGCTGTTCGGCGGGCACGACGCCGAACAAGCCCAGCAGGGCGGACGGTTCTCCGTACACGGCGCGGAAACCATCACGCCGTTCCTGTGCCGCGGCGTCCTGCTGGACGTCGCCGCCGTGCACGGGGTCGACACGCTGCCCGGCGGATATCCGGTCACCGCAGCCGACCTGGAACTCGCCACCGAACGATCGGGCGTGCGCCCGGGGCCCGGCGACGTGGCACTGGTGCGCACCGGGTGGGCACGCAACTGGACCGACCCGGTGGCCTATCTCGGCGCCGACAGCGGCGTGCCCGGCATCACCGCCGAGGCCGCAGGGTGGCTGGCCGACCACGCGGTCCGCGCCGCCGGTGGCGACACCACCGCGTTCGAGCACATACCCGCCGGAGCGGGTCACCGGGTGCTGCCGGTGCACCGGCTGCTGCTCGTCGAAAGCGGCATCCACATCATCGAGCACCTGAACCTCGAAACACTGGCGGCTGCCGACGCAGCCGAGTTCCTGTTCGTCCTGGCACCGCTGAAGATCGTCGGTGGCACCGGCTCACCGGTCCGTCCGCTGGCGGTCGTGGAAGGGGACGACGCGTGACCGGCCTCATCGAACGGTTCGCGGACTTCGCCGCCACCGTCACCGACACCGGACTGCCGGCCGATCTGCGACGACGTGCCGCCCACCGGGTCCTGGACGTACTCGGCAACGCACTCGCCGCCGGCACCCACCCGATCGGCCGCACGATCACGTCCGTAGTGGATGCCTGGGGCGGCCACCCGGCCGCGTCCGCCGTCGGCGGCGGACGCTATCCGGCACCGAGCGCCGCGCTCGTCAACGGAACCCTCGCGCACGCCCTCGATTTCGACGACACCCATCTGCCCTCGGTGCTCCACCCCAGCGCCTCGATCGTGCCCGCCGCGCTGGCCGCCGCCGAGGTCGTCGGAGCGAGCGGCACCGCGCTGCTGGACGCCGCCACGGTTGGCACGGAGCTGTGCGTGCGACTGGGAATGGCCGGCTACGACGAGGAGCTGAGCAACTCGATCTTCTTCGAACGGGGACAGCACGCCACCGCGATCTGCGGCGCCGTGGGCGCAGCAGTGGCCGCCGCGATGCTCTACCGGCTGTCCCCCGCCCACATCGGCTCGGCAGCGGGGATCGCAGCCAGCATGGGTTCCGGCCTGCTGGAGGCCAACCGTACCGGCGGCACCGTCAAGCAGGTACACACCGGCTGGGCGGCGCACGCCGGGCTGGTCGCAGCGGACATGGCACGCGCGGGCATCACCGGGCCGCCCACCGTGCTGGAAGGCAGGTTCGGTTTCTTCCAGGCATGGTGCGGCAACGACGCCCACCCCGAGCGCGTGGTGCAGGACCTGGGGGAAACCTGGGAGTCAAAAGAGATCCACATCAAGCCGTATCCGTGCAACCACTTCACGCACGCCGGCATCGACGCCGCCCTCCAGCTGCGCGCCGGCGGAGTGCGGGCGCAGGACATCGCCGAGCTCGAACTGGGCGCTCCCACTGCGGTATTGCGCACCATCGCCCAGCCGATCGATGCGAAGGCGGCCCCTACGACGGGCTACGCGGCGGCTTTTTCCGGCCCGTACACCGTTGCCGCCGCGCTCACCGGCGGCGGCGGGCTCGGCGTCTGGCTGTCGGACTTCACCGACCAGGCCGCCCACGACCCACAACGGCGCGCCCTCGCAGCCAAGGTCCGCTGTGTACCGGACCAGCGGTGCGACGAGCTGTTCCCACGACACTTTCCCGCCGTTCTGCGGGCCCGCACCCGAGACGGCCAGTGGCACGAGATCCGCGTGGACACCAACCGGGGCGGACCGAACCGGCCGCTGTCCGCCGAGGAACTCGGTACCAAGTTCCAGCTGGAGGCCCAACTGGCACTGCCGCCCGACGCCATCGAAACGCTGCGCGACGCCGTCCTCACCCTGGACTCCACCGGCACGGTCAAGGAGGTCATGACACTGATCAGCCGCCCGGACGGATCGTCCGGCTGACAAGCCGCAACAGCCGTGCGCGCGGCCCCGTGTCACACCTGGCCTGACACAACAGACATCGACCGGACAGAGGTGGTCGCGTGCGAAGGACTCGGCCCCCGGAGCGAGGGGCCGGATGAAAAGGGGCTGCCTCACCGAGCCACCCTGGACCACAACGCACCGTGGGTGGGGTTCAACACCGGCCCACCTGCTCAGCGGATCCCCACCTCCGCGAGGGCCCGGCGCTGACCCGGCGTCGGCTCGGCCGGGAAGTAGAGGTAGCACACACCACCACTGCCGCTGACGACCTTGCCCTGGGCGTTCTTGCGCTTGGTCCGCAGCCAAATATTTTCGAACTGGCGGCGCTTGTAGACGTGCCGGACCGCCGCGTCGTCGGGTGAGGCCGGGTCGTTGGCGATGATGTCGCCGTCCTTGGTGAAGCCGATGACGGTCATCAGGTGGCCGGCGGTGCCGTAGCCCGCCCCGTCGAGTTCGGTCTTCAGGAAGGACTGGGACGTGATGACGGGGATGCCCGCGCGGATGAGGCGTTCGGCGTCCGTGAGGGAGGTGAGGCGGGTGACCACGCTCTGGAGGTCTCGGTAGGTGGCGGCGTAGGCGGCGTTGAAGGGCCAGTTGCCGCAGCCGTCGTATTGGTGGTCGAAGGTGTAGCGGGCGGCGTGACAGACCTGGGGGTCGGCGTAGTCGGGGTTGACCCAGGACAGCTGTTGTGGGCTCGGTCGGCGGCCCCAGTATTCGATGATCATCTGGGACGAGGTGGGGCTGCACCAGGCCTCGCCCCCGTTGTCGTACTCCGGGTACTGGCCCTTGTGGATCTCCTGCGAATAGCGCGGGACCACCAGCTCGCGGCCGGCCCGGCCGGGCTCGGACGCCGGCACCTCGAACCGGTCGGGGAGGTCCGAACCCATCGCTCCCAGCCGCCAGACCGTGGGGGTGAGCCGGGCGCCGGGCTTGCGGTACAGGGTGACGCGGAGTGCGTACGAGGCCAGCCGGAGGCCGCTCGCGGGGGTGTCGATGGCGAAGGTGTCGGTGGAGATGCTGCTCCGGCCGTCCTTCTGGCCGTCGACGGAGGTCCGCCGGATGTCGGCGTCGCTGTCGCCGGAGGTCCAGCGGCCCATGACGTACCAGGGGGTGCGGGCGCCGTCGGTGTAGCCGCCGCGCAGCTCGACCGCGATCCATGTGCCGGGTGGGGTGTGCGCGTTCCACGAGGCGACGGCCTCGGTGGCCGGCACCTTGAGGGTGTGCACCGGGGAGGTCCAGGTGGCGTACTCCCAGGCGGCGGTTTTTCCGGTGTGCGGATCCCTGTAGTCGACGGTGCCGGCCGGGTGCACGAGGCGGATGCCGGGGCGGGCGCCGTGCGCGATGCCGGTGCCCCGGGCGTGGCCCCTGGCCCAGTCGGCTGCGGTGGTCCAGGCGTGAAAGTCCACGAGGCTCTTCGATCGGGGCGCGAGGGCGTCCGGGGCGGTGGGCGCGGCGGCCGGGGTCGTGGTCCCCGCGGCGGACGTGCGGGACGCGTCGGCGGCCTGCGCCGAGGGGGTGGCGGCGCCCGCCGCGGCGGCGAGCGCGGCGGCCAGAACGGTACGCCGGGGCGCGGAGCTGGTCATGATCAAGGTCCCCCAGTCGGATGCATACGAGTGGGTACGGAGGGTCGGGCGGGGCACGGGCGGATCGCAGTCGCTCAACTATTGCCGCTGCGAGCCCGCTTCGGAAGGCGGTGCGGCGCGCGTCGCGGCAGCAATATTGGTGTGGACCACTGGCGGCCAGGTGGCACGGGCCCGACGCGTACGCTGGCGCGATGGATCATGATCTGGCTTCGCTCGCCGCCCGGCTGCACGCCCTGCCGCCGTCCTGCGGGCCGGTGCGGCTGATCGCGGTGGACGGGCACGCGGGGTCGGGCAAGAGCACCTTCGCCGCGGACCTGGCCGGGGCGCTGGGCGGGGCGCCGGTGGTGCACACCGACGACCTCGCCACCCATGAGGAGCTGTTCGGGTGGAGCGACCGCTTCCGCGCACAGGTCCTGGACCCGCTCTCCCGGGGCGGGACGGCGCGTTACGGCGTCTACGACTGGGTGCGCGGGGAGTTCACCGGGCAGCGGGAACTGGCACCCGCACCGCTGGTGCTGGTCGAGGGCGTGGGCGCGGGCCGGCGGGCGCTTCGGCCGTATCTGGCGTGCCTGCTGTGGATGGAACTGGCGAGCGAACACTCCTGGGAAAGGGGTCAACTCCGGGACGGGCCCGGGCTCTCCACGTTCTGGAGTGGCTGGATTTCGGCGGAGCGCGCGCACTTCGCAGCGGACCCCTCCCGTCCGTATGCGGATTTCCTGGTGCACCAGGGGGCGTTGGGGTACGAGGTACTCGTGGGGCCGTCCGCGGCGCCGTGACCGCCCCCGCATTTAACGCTCCGTAACGGACAACGGCCGACGCGCCCGGCGATGCCGACAGGGTCCCGCCGAGTGCCTCAACTCGGCTTGACCTGGGGGGCGTACAGGACTTACGTTCTCAATGTGCGGTTCAACGGACCGCCCGCAGATGCGAAGCCCCCGGTTGTTCCCCCGTGATCGGGGGCTTCGTTCTGCCCGAACCCCCTCGCGCCGCCCGCCGAGCGCCGCTTCCCCCTCACCCTGGGTCACCGCATTCTTCGCGCCGCCGTAGCGTACCCAACGGTCAGTTCTGGCCCCGTACCGCCCTCTACGGCCCGTACCGATCCCGCAGGTACCATGCGAGTCCGGGCCGCCGCAGGCCACGGACCGAGGTGTGCGCGGTGACGGTCAACTCCCGTTCCCCGTACGCAGGTTCGACCGTGTTGCGGCCCGCACTCGCCCGGCGGCACGGGGGAACGTTTTATGGGGGGACGGGATGGACGTCGGCACTCAGGGTTCGCCCGCCCCGGCCGAACTCGCGTGGCTGCGGGCGGTCGACGCCTACACCGTGGGCGCCTATCCGCAGGCGGAGGAGGAGTTCCGGGCCGCGGTACGGCTCGATCCCTCGATGGCCGACGCCTGGCTCGGGCTGCACGCGCTGCGCGCCGACACCTCCATCGCCCTGCTGCGGATGCACCGGCACCGCGACCGCTTCGGCGAGATGCGCGCCCGGCACCGGCGCACCCTCAACTCCTGGTACTGGCTGGGCTGGTGGGTGCAACCGGTGCTGGAGACCGGTCGTGATCTGCTGCTCGCGCACGCCTCCCACTGGCTCGACGGCCGGCACGTCGCGGAGCTCGATCAGGCCCTGGCCGGCTGCCCGCCCGTCGACACCGACCCCCAGGTGCGCTTTCTGCACGCCTGCCGCGCCTACCTCGTCAAGGACTGGGACCAGCTCGTACGCCACACCGAGCCGCTGCTCGGCGACCCGGTGCTGGGCATCGAGGCGGGGCTGTTCGGCGGGATGGCGCGGGTGCGGCTGGAGATGTACGGGCAGGCCGAGCCGTTGCTGTCCGCGGCGCTGATGCGCTGCCGCAGCGAGCAGCCGCAGCGCAAGGAGCTGCGGTACTGGCTCGCCCGCGCCCACGAGGGCACCGGCCGCAGCGCCGCGGCACTCCCCCTCTACCGTGCGGTGCACCGCGTCGACCCGGCGTTCATGGACACCGCGGCGCGGCTCGCCGCCATCGCCGAGGGGGACGGACTCGACGAGGGCTCGGATCTCGCGACGGTCCCCGCGTCCGGCCTCGGCCAGGAGGCCGGCGGCGACCCGGATCCGATGGCGCCGCTCGACCCCGTCGACGGCCGTGAACTGCTGGTGACCGGTGAGGCGGACGCGCCCGAGAGCGAGGTGGGCGGCGCGCCGGCCGGGGGCGGGGCCGCGGCCCGGGCCAAGACGACCGTGCCGGTGCCGCGCGGCGCCGAACGGCTGCCGGCCGGTCCCGCCGACCCGGTACTGCTGGAGAAGGCGCTGGCGGAGCTGGAGCGGATGGTCGGCATGGAGCCGGTCAAACGGCAGGTGCGGGCGCTGTCGGCGCAACTGCGGATGGCGCGCCTGCGGGCGAGCCAGGGGCTGCCGGTCCAGCCGCCGAAACGGCACTTCGTCTTCTCCGGCCCGTCCGGCACCGGTAAGACGACCGTGGCCCGGATACTCGGGCGGGTCTTCTACGCCCTGGGGCTGCTCGGCGGCGATCACCTCGTGGAGGCCCAACGCGCCGATCTGGTCGGCGAGTTCCTGGGCCAGACCGCCGTGAAGGCCAATGAGCTGATCGATTCGGCGCTGGGCGGGGTGCTGTTCGTCGACGAGGCGTACAGCCTGTCCAACTCCGGCTACAGCAAGGGCGACGCGTACGGCGACGAAGCGCTTCAGGTGCTGCTCAAGCGCGCCGAGGACAACCGCGACCGGCTCGTCGTCATCCTGGCGGGCTACCCCGAGGGCATGGACCGGCTGCTGGCCGCCAACCCGGGGCTGTCCTCGCGCTTCACCAGCCGGGTCGACTTCCCCAGCTACCGGCCGCTGGAGCTGACCGCCATCGGCGAGGTGCTGGCCGCGGAGAACGGCGACCGCTGGGACGAGGAGGCCCGGGAGGAGCTGTGCAGCATCAGCGGCCACGTCGTCGACCAGGGCTGGATCGACGAGCTGGGCAACGGCCGCTTTCTACGCACCCTGTACGAGAAGAGCTGCGCCTACCGCGATCTGCGGCTCTCCACCTGGCGCGGCACCCCCACCCGCGACGACCTGGCCACCCTGCGGCTGCCGGACCTGATGCAGGCGTACGGGGAGGTGCTCTCGGGCCGCGGCCCCGAGTCGCCGGGGCGGCGGCCGGACTTCTGACCAAGGCGGGCGGAATGCTGACCCCGGGGGGCGGACTTCTGACCGTCGTCGCGCCGCCGCAACGCCGTTCGCGCCGCCGGCGTCCCTCGGCGCGGTGCCGAGGAACACCGTGCCGAGGGACCCCGGAGAGCTCAGCCCGCCAGCGCCCGGTTCCCGGCCGGCAGCGACGCCTCCTCGCGGGGTTCGGTGACCCGCTCCCCCGCGCCCCGCCGTCCGGCACGGGCGGCCGGGGCCCGGCGGTGGGCCGGGTCGCGGACCTCGCCGACCAGCATTTCCAGGACGTCCTCCAGCGCGACCAGGCCGAGCACCCGGCCGGTCGCGTCGGCGACCGCCGCCAGATGGGACGCGGCCCGGCGCATCGCGGTCAGCGCGTCGTCCAGGGGCAGCTCGGCGCGGAGCGTGGTCATCGGGTGCCAGATCCGCTGGGGCACCGCGCGGTCCCGTTCCTCCAGGTCGAGGACGTCCTTGACGTGCAGATAGCCCATGTACGCGCCGCCGGCCGCACACACCGGGAAGCGGGAGTAGCCGGTCCGTACGGTCAACTCCTCCACCTGACGGGGGGTCACGGAGGGTTCGACGGTGACCAGGGCCGCCCGGTCGAGGAGGACGTCCGTGACGGGGCGGCTGCCGAGCTCCAGGACGTCGGAGAGCTGCTCCTGTTCCGCCGGGTCGAGCAACCCCGCCTGGCCCGAGTCCTCCACGAGGTGGGTCAGCTGCTCGCTGGTGAAGACCGCCTCGACCTCGTCCTTCGGCTCCACCCGGAAGATCCGCAGTACGCCGCGGGCGCAGGCGCCGAGGAGCGTGGTGACCGGGCGGCACAGCCGGGCGAAGGCGACGAGCCCCGGGCTGAACCACAGGGCGGTCCGCTCGGGCGCCGCCATCGCCAGGTTCTTGGGGACCATCTCGCCGATGACCAGGTGGAGGAAGACCACCAGGGCCAGGGCGATGACATAGCCGAGTGGGTGGACCAGCGCCGCCGGAAGACGGACCGCCGCGAAGAGCGGCTCCAGGAGATGGGCGACGGTCGGCTCGGCGACCGCGCCGAGCGTCAGGGAGCAGACAGTGATGCCGAACTGGGCGGCGGCCATCATCTGCGGAAGGTTCTCCAGGCCGTGCAGCACCTGCCGGGCACGGGTGGAGCCCTCGGTCGCCAGCGGTTCGATCTGGCTGCGGCGTACCGAGACCAGTGCGAATTCGGCGCCGACGAAGAAGCCGTTGGCGAGCACGAGCAGGATCGCGAAGAACAGCTGGGCCAGCGTCATCGGGCCACCTCCACGCCGACGGCGACGGGCTCGCGGGGCGCCTCGGGGGCGGCGGGCAGCGTGACGGTCGCGGTCCGTACGATCCTTATCCGCTCGGCGCGGTGGTGCGACACCAGCCGCACCCGCAGCCGCCAGCCGTCGAGTTCCGCGGTATCGCCCGGGGCCGGGATCCGGCCGAGTATGTGCGCCACCAGTCCTGCCACCGTTTCGTACGGTCCTTCCGGGGCGTCCAGGCCGATCCGCCGCAGGGTGTCCACCCGGCAACCGCCGTCGGCGTCCCAGGCGGGGCGGCCCTCCTCCGGCGGGGCCTGGCCGAGTTCGGGCAGGTCCACCCGGTCGTGCTCGTCGCGGACCTCCCCGACGAGCTCCTCGATGATGTCCTCCAGGGTGACCACGCCGGCCGTGCCGCCGTACTCGTCGACGACCACCGCGATCGGCTGTTCGCTGCGCAACCGCTCCAGCAGCGGCTGCACCGGGAGCGTCTCGGGCACCAGCAGCGGCGGCACCGCGATCCGGCCGGCCGGTATGCGCAGCCGGTCGTGCGCCGGGACGGCCAGGGCGTCCTTGAGGTGCACCATGCCGACGACCTCGTCGAGGCGGGTGCGGTAGACGGGGAAACGGGAGAGTCCGGTGGCGCGGGTGAGGTTCACCACGTCCTCGGCGGTCGCGGACGCCTGGAGGGCGCTCACCCGCACCCGGGGCGTCATGACGTTCTCCGCCGTCAGATCGCCCAGCGAGAGGGTGCGGACGAACAGGTCCGCGGTGTCCTGCTCGATCGCGCCCGCGCGGGCGGAGTGCCGGGCGAGGGAGACCAGTTCGCCGGGGGTGCGGGCGGAGGCCAGCTCGTCGGTCGGCTCCACGCCCAGGGCGCGCACCAGGCGGTTGGCGACCGTGTTCAGCAGGGTGATCACCGGACGGAAGAAGCGGGAGAAGGCCCGCTGCGGACCGGCGACGACCCGGGCGACGGGCAGCGGCTTGGACACCGCCCAGTTCTTCGGCACCAGCTCGCCGATGACCATCTGGACGCCGGATGCCAGCAGCATGCCGAGGACGACGGCGATGCCGGGGACCGCGGCCTTCGGCAGGCCGGTGGCGAGCAGCGGCCCGGCCAGCAGCTGGGCCAGCGCGGGCTCGGCGAGCATGCCGACCACCAAAGAGGTGATCGTGATGCCCAGTTGGGTGCCGGACAGCTGGAAGGAGAGTTCCCGCAGGGCGGAGACGACGGTGCGGGCGCGGCGGTCGCCGTCGCTCGCGGCGCGTTCGGCATCGGCCTTCTCGACGGTGACGAGTCCGAACTCGGCGGCGACGAAGAATCCGTTGGCCAGGATCAGGACGAGGGCCGCGGCGAGCAGCAGCAGCGGGCCGGTCATGCCGCCTCCTCCGTGGTGTGCGGGGGTTGGGGAGGGGCGGCGCAGGTACTACAGGACGATCCGTCCATTGCCGGAGGGAGTCACTCCTCGGGTCGCGGTGAGCCCACGTAGGGGCAGGGCGCGTGCTGCGCCCCGGAGAACAGAGTAAACAGCGGGACCCCGATTAGGGCAGGGTCACCCGGCCGTGTGGCCGAGCGCACCGTGCTTCTCGGTGAGGTCGCGCAGCGCACGGGCGTCGCGGATGGCCCGCTCCCTGGCGATGCCCGGCTGGATTCCCATGGCGGGCAGGCTGGTGCCGTCGGCGAGGTCGAGATGGACCCAGGGGTCGCCGGCCCGGAGATTGACCCGCACGATCTCGGCCCAGGCCAGCTCACGCTTGGTGGTGAGGTTGACGACCGTGACACCCTCCTGCCGCGCCACCACCTTGGGGCGGCTGAGCAGCAGGAGGACGGCCAGCACCAGCAGTCCGGTGAGCACGAAGCTGAGCCGCTCGCCGCCGGTCAGCTTCGGCAGCGCCAGCGCGATCGCCGTGAGGGCGACCAGTTGGGCGATGCCGACGGTGTACAGGACGGCCCGGGTGCGGGTCGGCCGGAAGGTCACCGGGAGGCCGGTCAGGGGCGCGGACACGTCGTGGGTCTTCCGTCGTGGGTGAGGCGGGCGTACGGGTGATCAGTGACGGCGGGTCACAGCCGGCAGGCGTGGATGCCGGTGGTCAGGATCGCGCGGGCGCCGAGTTCGTAGAGCTCGTCCATGATGCGCTGGGCGTCCTTGGACGGAACCATCGAGCGGACCGCGACCCAGCCCTCGTGGTGCAGCGGGGAGACGGTCGGCGACTCCAGGCCGGGGGTGAGGCCGACGGCCTTCTCGACGTGCTCCACGCGGATGTCGTAATCCATCATCACGTACCGGCGGGCCACCAGGACGCCCTGCATGCGGCGCAGGAACTGGCGCACCTTCGGGTCGTCGTCCGGGGCGCCGGTGCCGCGGATGACCACGGCCTCGGACTCCAGGATCGGCTCGCCGATGATCTCCAGGCCGGCGTTGCGCAGGGTGGTGCCGGTCTCCACGACATCCGCGATGATCTCGGCGACGCCGAGCTGGATGGCGGTCTCCACGGCACCGTCGAGGTGGACGACGGAGGCGTCCACGCCGTTGTCGGCGAGGTGCCGGCGGACCAGACCGGAGAACGAGGTGGCGATGGTCATGCCGCCGAACTCGGAGACGTCCTTGGCGGTACCCGGGCGGGTGGCGTAACGGAACGTCGACCCGGCGAAGCCGAGCTGGAGGATCTCCTCGGCCGGCGAGCCGGAGTCCAGCAGCAGGTCACGGCCGGTGATGCCGATGTCGAGCTTGCCGGAGCCGACGTAGACGGCGATGTCACGCGGCCGCAGGAAGAAGAACTCGACCTCGTTCTCGGCATCGACCAGGACCAACTCCCTGCGGTCCTTGCGCTGGCGGTAGCCGGCCTCATGGAGCATCGCCGACGCAGGCTCGGACAGTGAACCCTTGTTGGGGACAGCGATGCGCAGCATGAGAGCGAGTTCCTTTACGGCTAAGGGTGTTGGGAGGAGCGGGGAGCTGGATCAGAGGTGGGCGTAGACGTCGTCGAGGGAGATGCCCCTGGCGACCATCATGACCTGGAGGTGGTAGAGGAGCTGGGAGATCTCCTCGGCGGCGGCCTCGTCGGATTCGTACTCGGCGGCCATCCACACCTCGGCGGCCTCCTCGACGACCTTCTTGCCGATCGTATGGACGCCGGCCTGCACCAGCTCGGCGGTCCGGGAGGTGGCGGGGTCGCCCGTGGCGGCCTTCTGCTGGAGCTCGGCGAAGAGCTCCTCGAACGTCTTCTTGGACATGATGGTCACCACCCTACGCGGTCGCCCTGCCCTGTCAGTGCCAGGGCTCGGATACCGAGCGGAGGGTGACGGCGGTGGCGACGGCGGCGGTGACCGCCTCGTGGCCCTTGTCCTCGTGCGAGCCCTCAAGGCCCGCACGGTCCATGGCCTGCTCCTCGTTGTCGCAGGTCAGCACACCGAAGCCGACGGGAACGCCGGTATCGACGCTGACCTGGGTCAGGCCCTGGGTGACGCCCTGGCACACGTAGTCGAAGTGCGGAGTGCCACCGCGGATGACCACGCCGAGGGCGACCACCGCGTCATAGCCGCGGTCCGCGAGGACCTTGGCGGCCACCGGCAGCTCGAAGGTCCCGGGGACCCGCAGCACCGTCGGCTCGCTGATGCCCAGATCGTTCAGCGCCCGCAGCGCGCCGTCGACGAGCCCGTCCATCACCTGCTCGTGCCATTGCGCCGCGATGACGGCCACCCGCAGGTCGCCACAGTTCTTCACGGTCAGTTCGGGTGCGCCCTTGCCGCTCACGGTTCTCCTCGTACGGGTGATGGGGGTGGGTGGTGCTGTCGTCGTGCCGGGTGGCTACTGGTTGTCGCAGGTGGTCGCCGCGGTGTCGGGCGCTCCGGGGGAGCCGGTGCTCGCGCCGGGCTCCAGCCAGGGCAGGTCGTGCCCCATCCGGTCCCGCTTGGTGCGCAGATACCGCAGATTGTGCTCACCGGCCCGGACGGGCATCGGCTCGCGGCCGGTGACGTGCAGGCCGTGCCGCACCAGGGCGGCGGTCTTGTCGGGGTTGTTGGTCAGCAGGCGCAGCGAGCGCACCCCGAGGTCCTGGAGGATCTGCGCGCCCGCCGCGTAGTCGCGGGCGTCGGCGGGCAGCCCCAGTTCGAGGTTGGCGTCGAGGGTGTCGCGGCCACGCTCCTGGAGCTCGTAGGCGCGCAGCTTGGACAGCAGCCCGATGCCGCGCCCCTCGTGGCCGCGGAGGTAGATCACCACGCCGCGGCCGGCCTCGCTGACCCGCTGGAGCGAGGCCTCCAGCTGGGGGCCGCAGTCGCAGCGCAGCGAGTGGAAGACGTCGCCGGTCAGGCACTCGGAGTGGACCCTGACCAAGACGTCCTCGCCCTCGCCGAGATCGCCCGCGACCAGCGCGATGTGCTCGACGCCGTCGACGGTGGAGCGGTAGCCGTGGGCGGTGAACTCGCCGTGGGCGGTGGGCAGCCGGGTGGTGGCCTCGCGGCGGACGGTGGGCTCGGACGACTGCCGGTAGGCGATCAGGTCCTCGATGGAGATGATCGACAGACCGTGCTTGCGGGCGAACGGCACCAGCTCGGGGAGCCGCAGCATCGTGCCGTCCTCTCCCGCGATCTCCACGATGGCGGCGGCCGGGCGCAGACCGGCCAGCCGGGCGAGGTCGACGCCGGCCTCGGTGTGGCCGTTGCGGACCAGCACCCCGCCGGGTCGGGCGCGCAGCGGGAAGATGTGGCCGGGCCGGACGAAGTCGCCGGCCACGGACTCGCCGGCGGCCAGCAGCCGCAGGGTGGTGGCGCGGTCGGCGGCGGAGATGCCGGTGGTCACGCCGTGCGCGGCGGTGGCGTCGACGGAGACGGTGAAGGCGGTCCGCATCGACTCGGTGTTGTGCTCGACCATCTGCGGGAGCTCCAGCCGGTCCAGCTCCGGGCCCTCCATGGGGGCGCAGATCAGTCCGCGGCACTCGCTCATCATGAAGGCGACGATCTCGGGGGTGGCCTTCTCCGCGGCGACGACGAGGTCGCCCTCGTTCTCGCGGTTCTCGTCGTCCACGACGACCACGGGGCGGCCGGCGGCGATGTCGGCGATGGCCTGCTCGACGGGGTCGAGCGCCAGTGCCTCGGCGTCCTCGGCGTCGTACCAGCTCTTGAGGGCGGTCATGCCGCTGCTCCTTCCAGGACGGTGCGATCGGCGACGGCGCGCGAGCGCAGCCACCAGTCGCGCATGCCCCACACGACGAGGGCGAGATAGACGACGTAGACGAGGCCGGAGAAGGCGAGGCCGCTGCTGAAGGCGAGCGGGACGCCGACGACATCGACCAGCAGCCAGGCGAACCAGAACTCGACCAGGCCACGGGCCTGGGCGACCATCGCGGCGAGCGTGCCGACGAAGATGTAGGCGTCCGGCCAGGGGTTCCAGGACAGCTGCGGGTACAGGGTGAACAGGCCGCCGACGGCCGCGGTGCCCAGGGCGGTGCCGGCGACGAGCAGCACGCGCTCGCGGCGGCCGGCGAAGCGTACGGCGATGGAGCCGTCCTGCGCCTGCTGCCGGCCGCGCTGCCACTGCCGCCAGCCCCACAACGCCACCCCGATGACCAGGAGTTGCTTGCCGACGCCGCCGCTGAGGTGGGCGGAGGCGTAGGCGGCGACGAGGATGACGCCGGAGAGGAACTGGGCGGGCCAGGTCCAGATCGAGCGCCGCCAGCCGAGCGCCAGGGCGGCCAGACCGATGGTGTTGCCGATCATGTCCGACCAGATGACGTGCTGGCCGAAGGCGGTGAAGACCTCGCCGTTCAGCGCGTCGAGGACGCTCACCGGTCCATCTCCTTGATCTCGTCGAGGTCCCTGAGCTCCGCGCCCGCCACGGCGCCGCGGCCCAGCAGGCGCTCGACGTACTTGGCCAGGACGTCGACCTCCAGGTTGACGGGGTCGCCGGCCTTCTTGAGCCCCAGGGTGGTCAGGGCGAGGGTGGTGGGGATGAGGCTGATGGTGAAGAAGTCGTCCGCGGCGTCGACGACGGTCAGGCTCACGCCGTCGACGGTGATGGAACCCTTCTCGACGACGTAACGGGACAGTGCGGCCGGCAGCGCGATCTTGACGATCTCCCAGTGTTCGCCGGGGATGCGCTCGACGAGGGTGCCGGTGCCGTCGACATGGCCCTGGACGAGGTGACCGCCGAGCCGTCCGCCGAGCGCCATCGGCCGCTCCAGGTTGACCCGCGAGCCGGCGGCCAGCGCGCCGAGGCTGGAGCGGTGCAGCGTCTCGGCCATCACATCGGCGGTGAATTCACCGTCGGCGGTGTCCACGACGGTCAGACAGACGCCGTTGACGGCGATCGAGTCGCCGTGCTTGGCGTCCTCGGTGACGAGCGGGCCGCGCAGTCGGAACCGGGAAGCGTCACCGAGGTCCTCGATGGCGACGACTTCGCCCAGCTCTTCGACAATTCCGGTGAACACGTCAGTTGTTCTCCTCGTTCAGGGCGTGGCGGACGGGCGTGGCGGTGACCCGCAGATCGGGTCCGAGCCGTTCGATTCCGGTCACGTCGAGCCGCAACGCCTGGGCGATGGTGGTGATTCCGGCGTCGCCGAGGACGGCCGGTCCGGCGCCGAGCAGCACCGGTGCGAGATAGCCGACGACCTTGTCGACGACCTGGGCGGCGAGGAAGGCCCCGGCGAGCGTGGGCCCGCCTTCGAGCAGTACGGAGCGCACGTCGCGCTCGTACAGGGCCTGGAGCAGAGCGGGGAGGTGCAGTCCGCGGCCGTCGGCGGCGCGCGGCAGCCGCACGAGCGGGGCGAGGCCTTCGAGGTGTCCGGCGTCGGCGTCCTCGGCGACCGCGATGAGGGTGGGCGCGGTGCCGTCCAGGACGCGGGCGCCGGCCTTGACGGCGGTGGCACCGGAGTCGACGACGACCCGCAGCGGCTGGCTGATCTCGTCGTCGACGAGCCCGCCGAGCCGCGCGCCGAGCTGCGGGTCGTCGGCGCGGGCGGTACCGGAGCCGACGATCACGGCGTCCGCGGCGGCCCGCAGCCGGTGCACATCGGCGCGCGACTCGGGCGAGGTGATCCAGCGACTGGTGCCGTCCGCGGCGGCGACCCGGCCGTCGAGGGTGGCGGCGTACTTCCACAGCACGAAGGGGCGGCGGCGCAGGACCGAGGTCAGCCAGGCCTCGTTGCCGGCGGCGGCCTCGTCGGCGAGCAGTCCGCCCTCGACGTCGACGCCGGCCTCGGCCAGGGTCAGGGCGCCGCCGGTGGCCCTCGGGTCGGGGTCGGCGACGGCGTAGACGACGCGGGTGACCCCGGCGTCGATCAGCGCCCGGGCGCAGGGGCCGGTACGGCCGGTGTGGTTGCAGGGTTCGAGGGTGACCAGGGCGGTGCCGCCCCGGGCCCGCTCCCCCGCGGCGCGCAGTGCGTGGATCTCGGCGTGCGGCCCGCCGGCCCGGCGGTGCCAGCCCTCGCCCGCCGTACGGCCCTCGGAGTCCAGGACGACGCAGCCGACCACGGGGTTGGGGCTGGTGTGCCCGAGGCCGCGCGCGGCGAGCTCGATGGCCCGGCGCATCGCCGCGGTCTCAACGGGGGCTGGGGTGGCCACCGGGTCCTCCTGCCTCATCGGGCACGGACTCCGGGGCTGTCAGGACGACAGAAAGCGGAAACGCGGCAACGGGGACACCTGGCCGGAAAAAGGCCCGCCCGGAAACGACCGGACGCGCCGCCAACGGCGGTGTACCGAAGCTCGCCCGCCGCGCACTGCCTCCCATCCGGACTTTCACCGTCGGTGCAGGAATTTCACCTGCTCAACCGGCCGCTGGCTGCGGACGGGTCGCGGACTGTAACCGCCGGTTCGGAATTACACCGACCCCGGAGTGCGCTGCTGCTCTTATGTCAGTACAGCATCAGTCTGCCACGGCCGATCGTCGCCCATGCGGGCGAAGCCCTGTGGGCTGCCTCACAACGCTCGGCGCGCCGCCTGTCACAGAACGCACCCGTGTTCCGTCATAACGGGACGACACACGACCCCTCCCCACCCTTCTCACCTTCCCTCTCCTTCACCTCCCTCCTTCAAGGACTGATGCGCAATGGCGACAATTCTGGTGACCGGCGGCACCGGCACCCTCGGGCGGGCCCTGGTCGGCCGGCTGCTCGACGACGGTCATGACGTCCGGTCACTGAGCAGACGGCCGCACACCGGCACGGGGCGGCCGCGGCCGCGGTCGTACGCGGTCGATCTGCGCGACGGAACGGGGCTGGCCGAGGCGGTGGCGGGTGCGGACGCGATCGTGCACTGCGCCTCGTCACCCGCCGGCGGGGACACGGAGGCGGCCGGGCGGCTCGTCCAGGCGGCGAAGGCGGCGGGGGTCGGACATCTGGTGTACATCTCGATCGTCGGGGTGGACCGGATCCCGTTCGGCTACTACCGCACCAAGCTGGCCGTGGAGCGACTGATCGAGGACTCCGGCATCGGCTGGACGGTGCTGCGGACGACGCAGTTCCACGATCTGGTGCTCGGGGTGATCAAGGCGGGCGCCCGCTCGCCGGTGCTGCCGGTGCCGACGGGCGTACGGGTACAGCCGGTCGAGGTGCACGAAGTGGCCGCCCGGCTGGCCGATTTGGCGGTCGGCGAACCGGCGGGCCGGGTCAGCGACCTGGGCGGTCCGGAGGTGCTGGACGCCCGGGACCTGGTGCGGACGACGCTGTGGGCGGGCGGGCGGCGCCGGCTGCTGGTGCCTCTGTGGCTGCCGGGCGCGACGGGTGCGGCACTGCGGCGTGGCGAGAACCTCACACCGCAACACGCCGACGGGCGGCGGACCTATGCCGAGTTCCTCGCGGCGCGGACGGGCGGCGCGGCGGATCGGTCCGCGGGGGCGAACAGTTCGTCCTGAGCGGCCTCCCTGTCGGCGAGCGCGGCGCCGCATCGACAGCGGAGCCGGCCGGTGGCGAACGGCTCAGGCCGCGTCCGCCGCCACGTCCGTCTCCGCCTCCGCCTCCGCCTCCGCGGTGGCCGGCCGGAGCAGGTCCGCGGCGACCGCCCGGGCACGGTCGGACCACGGGGTGGGGCGCAGTGTCCGGGCGTCGACCCGAACGAGGACCCGGTGGCCCTGGGCGTAGGTCTCGGCGCCGTCGGCCGAGCAGAGCCGGAAGCCGTAGGTGAGGCCGGTGCGGCCGAGGCGTTCCACCCACAGATGCGCCGCGTACCGGCCGGGCCGGGTGATCGGGCGCTCGTAGGAGACGCGCATCTCCTTGATGACGTTGCACATGTCCCCCGCGGCGGCCCAGTCACCGTCGAAGCGGAAGCCCCGGCCGTGCCAGTACTCCGCCCAGGCGCGCTCCGCCAGCAGCGGGTAGCGGGAGTTGTGGAGCATGCCGAGCGCGTCGAGGTCGTCGAAGTGGACGGTGACGGGGACCAGTTCGCCGTACGGGACGGTGGGGGCCTGGAGGGATTCGACGCTCACGGGTGATGCTCCTGGGGAGGTGATGCGCCGGCCGGCGCGGTGGAAGCGGAGGCGCAGCGGAACGGGCGGTGCGGTGGGTGCTGTGGGTGCTGTGGGTGCTGTGGGTGCTGTGGGGCAGGTGGTACTCGTGTGAGCCACCTGCCCGAGCCATCGTAAGCGGATGCTTAGGACGCTTCGTCCGCCGGGGCGATGATCGACGCGCGGCATGCGGGCGCCGAGGGCACCGGGCCGTCCGGGCCCTCCGCCGGTCACCGCCCGTCGAGCCCTCGCACCCGGACACCTGCGTGCCTCAACCCTCCCCGTCCGTCGGCTCCTTGTCCTCCCCGGTCCCGGCGTCGAGGAGTGGCGGGTGTGGCCGGCCCGTCACCCTGGAGAGCCACCGCAGGGAGTGGTAGCCGGTGAGTACGGTGAGCGTGCCCAGCGCGATGCCGCTCAGCTCGAAATTCTCGGTGAGCTTCAGCGAGACGCCGCCAATGGCGATGATGATCCCGGCCGCCGCCGGAATGAGGTTCAGCGGAACCGAGAAATCCACCTTGTTCCGGACCCAGATCTGGGCTCCCAGCAGGCCGATCATGCCGTACAGGATGACGGTGATACCGCCCAGCACCCCGCCCGGGATCGCCGCCACCACCGCGCCGAACTTCGGACACAGGCCGAAGAGCAGGGCGAAGCCGGCCGCCGCCCAATAGGCCGCGGTGGAGTAGACCCTGGTGGCCGCCATGACGCCGATGTTCTCGGCGTAGGTCGTGGTGGCGGGGCCACCCACCGCGGTCGACAGGACAGTTGCCGTGCCATCGGCGACGAGGGCCATGCCCATCTTGTCGTCCAGGGGATCGCCGGTCATTGCGGAGACCGCCTTGATGTGTCCGGCATTCTCCGCGATCAGCGCGACCAGGACCGGCAGCGCGACGAGAACCGCGGAGGCGGAGAAATTCGGCGCGTGAAAGGTGGGAAGGCCTATCCAGTCGGCCTTTTCGACGCCGGAGAAGTCGATGCGCCAGTGGTCGGTGAGCTTGCCCGCACCATTGACCGAATGAATTTTCCCCGCGGTTCGGTCCAGAATCCAGGACAGCGCATAGCCGAAGACCAGGCCCAAGAAGATGGCGATCCGCGACCAGAAGCCCCGGAGCACGACGAGCGCGAGTCCGGTGAACAGCATCGTCGCCAGGGCCGTCCACTGATCCTGGGGCCAGTACGTGGACGCCGTAACGGGGGCGAGGTTGAAGCCGATCAGCATCACGACCGCGCCGGTCACCGTCGGCGGGAGCACGGCGTGGACCACACCGGCCCCGACGACATGGATGGCAAGGCCGCAGCCGGCCAAGCAGGCGCCCACCACGAGCATCGCCCCCGTCAGCGTGCCGGCGTCACCGCCCTGGCCCGCGATCACGGCGGAGACGCCCACGAAGGAGAGCGAGGAGCCCAAGTAGCTGGGGATGCGTCCGCGGGTCATCACCAAGAACAGTGCGGTGGCGACACCCGACGCCATCAGGGCAAGACTGGGATCCAGCCCCATGAGCACGGGGGCGACGAAACATGCCCCGATCATCGACACCACATGCTGGGCGCCGAGCGCGATCGTCCGCCCCCACGTCAGGCGCTCTTGGGGCTTGACCACCTCGCCGGGCTGCAGATGCCGCCCGTCCCCATGAAGTTTCCACCCGAAGCCGGCCATCTTCACTCTCCACTCTGCGACGCCCTGCAGGTCACAGAGCCGAGGTGATTCATAGTCGAACGGCTGCGTGGGGACAAACCGAAGCCGGGGCGCAGTCGGCGAGTGGCCTGGGGGATGCGGGGTTCGGCAGCCGTGCCGTGCCGTGGCCGCGCCGTACGGCAGCCGCGCCGTTCGATGGCCGCGCCGGGTCAGGCGCACCGTTCCACAAGAGGGCGCGCCGTTCGTTACCCCGTATCGGTCAACGGCCTCCGCCGTCCCGCGAGATCCGTCACCGCGGTGTCACGCTGAGTGGATGACGACGACTCGGCACTCTGCCCCGCACCCTGATGTCCACCGACGGCCGGACCCGGCCGAAGGGCCGACCGCACGGCCTCCCACCGGCGCGGAAACCGCGGCCGCCGCGGAGCTGGCGGAGGTGCTGGCCCGGATGCGGGCGCTGGCCGCGGCGCTGCCCGCCGAGGACGGTGTGGCCGTCTTCAACGGGGTCTATCTGGCCGTCACCGAGGCGGTGGCGGGGCGTATCGGGGACGGTACGTTCCAGGACCCGACGGCCGCGGGCGAGCTGGACCGCTGCTTTGCGCGGCGGTACTTCGCCGCGGTGGACGCCGCGACCGCCGGACTGCGGCCGCCGGCCTGCTGGCGTCCCCTCTTCCAGCTGCGCCGGCACCCGGGCGTGCATCCGCTGCAGTTCGCGCTGGCCGGGATCAACGCCCACATCGGCCACGACCTGGCACTGGCGGTGCTGGACACCTGCCGGGCGCTGGAGTGCGAACCGGCCGCGCTGGAGACCGACTTCGAGCGGGTCGGCGGGGTGCTGACGAGCCTGGAGGAGCGGATCCGCGAGCGGCTGATGCCCGGCCCCGACGTGCTGGACGTCGCCGATCCGCTGACGCATCTGGTCGGATCGTGGAGCCTGGACAAGGCCAGGGACGGCGCCTGGGTGGCGGCCCGCGCGCTGTGGAGCGTCCGCCGGCTGCCGGATGTCACCGAGGAACTCATCGAACGCCTCGACGCCGGGGTGGGCCTGGTCGGACGGATGCTGCTGACCCCGCTGCCCGGCTGATCCCGCGCCGCCGCCGGGGCCGCCCCTCCCGTCACCCCGACCCGACGCCCCGGTACGGGCCGTTCCTGCCGACGGACAGGAACGGCCCGGTCAACTCCGCCTAGTCCTCCGGCAGCTCCACCGGCGCGATCTCGTCGTACACATCGCCCGGGCCCGGGTTCGTGGCGTCCGTCGTGCCGCCGAAGTGGTGCATGACGCCCCACACCGCGTTGAGTGCGGTCTGCACCGCGCCCTCGGCCCAGCCCGCGGTCCAGGAGATGTCGTCGCCCGCGAGGAACAGGCCCCGCTTGTCCTCGGGGAGCCGGTCCTGCATGAAGTGCGTGAACAGGCGCCGCTGGTAGCGGTAGTGGCCGGGCAGGTTCGCCTTGAAGGCGCCCATGAAGTACGGCTCGTTCTCCCAGGACACGGTGACCGGGTTGCCGATGATGTGCTTGCGGATGTCGACCTTCGGATAGATCTCCGAGAGCGACTTCAGCATGACCTCCATCCGCTCGTTCGCCTCCAGCGGCAGCCACTTGAGGCTGTCGTCGCACCAGGTGTAGGAGAGGCAGATGACGGCGGGTTCGTCCGGGCCGTTGTCGAGCAGGTAGGTACCGCGGGTCATCCGGTCGGTCAGCGTCATCGACATGACGTCCCGTCCGGTGTCCTCGTCCTTGTCGAGCCAGAACGGCCGGTCGACGGGGACGAAGAGCTTGCTGGACTCCATGTAGTGGGTGCGCTCCATCGCCGTCCAGTGGTCGATGGGGAACAGCGAGTCGTCGCAAGCGATCTTGCTCAGCAGCATCCAGGACTGCGCGGTGAAGACGGCGGCCTCGTAGGTGCGGATGTCACCGTCGGCGTCGGTGACGGTGACGCGGTTGCCGGCGGTGCGGTTCAGGCGGGTCACCGCGGGCCGGGGCGCGCCGTCGTGCAGCGACGACAGCGAGGTGCCCGGCGCCCAGTGCACGATCTTCTGCGGCTCGCGCTCCCACAGAAGCAGCGGCAGCTGCTGGCTGCCGCCGACGATGCCGCGGTGGTGGTCGTCCGCCTCGGTGTAGACGACCCGAAGGATCTCCAGGATGGAGTTGGGGAAGTCGGTGTCCCAGCCGCCGGTGCCGAAGCCGACCTGGCCGAAGATCTCCCGGTGGCGGAAGGACCGGAAGGCCGTCGAGTCGCAGAGGTAGCCGTAGAAGGTCTGGTTGTCGAGCTTCTCGACGAGCCGGGACCAGATCTCGCGGATGCGCGGGACGTCGCGCTCGCGGATCGCCTGGTTCATGTCGGAGAAGTCGGCGCCCTCTTCCAGGCAGGCGTTCCAGGCGTCCATGACCTGGTGGTAGACCTCGGGGAGGTCCTCGACCGTACGCGCGTAGTGGGACTCGCCCTTGAGGTCGACGACGGTCGAGGGGGTGTCCGGCGCCAGCGGGTTGGGGAACGGCTTGGTCGTCAGGCCCACCAGGTCGATGTAGTGCTGGAGCGCCGTCGAGGACGGCGGGAAGCGCATCGCGCCCATCTCGGCGGTCAGGCCCGCTGCTTCGGACGGGGTGCCCTCGAAGCCGACGGTGCGCAGCCGCCCGCCTATTTGGTCGGCCTCGTAGACGACGGGCCGAAGGCCCATCTTCATCAGCTCATAGGCGGTGATGATGCCCGAGAGGCCGCCGCCGATGACCGCGACCTCCTTCCCGTGCTCGGTCGCGGGGACCTGGCCCAGGCCCGCCGGGTGGGCGAGGAAATCGTCATAGGCGTACGGGAAGTCCGGGCCGAACATGGTGATCGGGGGCTGGGCATCCGCGTGGTGGGCGGCGGTGGGCACCGTGGACGTCATCGGGGACGGACTCCTTGCAGACAGGGCACAGCAGGCAGGGCAGTACGGGCCGGCGGGACCGGCCCGCGGCGGGGCAGGGGGAAGCAGCAGAACGAGGGGAGGGGGGATCGGGTGGGTCAGGTCAGCGGGCCGTACAGCTCCGGCCGCCGGTCGTGCAGATACGGGTTGGCCACCCGGGATTCCTTCAGGAAGGCGGGGTCGACCTCGGCCCGCACCAGCTGTTCGGTGCGGCCGGCGCGGGTGCGTACGACACCGTCGGGGCCGGCCAGGCAGCTGAGGCCGACGAACTCGAACGCGCCCTCCGCGCCGACCCGGTTGACGTACGCCACATACATCTGGTTCTCGAAGGCGCGGACCGGGATGACGGACTCGGCGACGAACTGGAAGGGGTGCATCTGCGCGGTGGGCACCAGCAGCAGATCGGTGCCGGCCAGCGCGTGGGCCCGGACGTTCTCCGGGAACTCCACGTCGTAGCAGATCATGACGCCGATCCGGAGGCCGCCCAGCTCGGCCTGGACGACGGCCTGCTCACCCGGGGTGAACCACTCCCGCTCGAAGCAGCCGAAGAGATGGGTCTTGCGGTAGTTCGCGAGGCGCTCGCCCTCGGGGCCGATGAGCTGCGCGGAGTTGTAGACCGCGGCGCTGTCGGGCTCCTCCCGGCCGGCGCGCTCGGGGTAGCCGTAGAGCACCGCGATGCCGTGTGCGGCGGCGATCTCGGCGATGGCCCGGGCGCTGTCGCCGTCGGCGGTCTCGGCGAGGCGGTGGACCCCGTCGCCGATGGCGTAGCCGGTCAGGAAGAGTTCCGGGCAGGCGAGCAGTCCGGCGCCGGTCGCGGCCGCCGTACGGGCCGCGTCGTCGAGGATCCGCAGGTTGTGCGCGACGTCGCCGGGCCGTCCCGAACTCTGGAGCAGGGCGGTGTGCAGCGACGTCATGGGATCCCTCGGCGAGGTGGTGCGGGTGGACGCATTGACGGTACGGGCCGCCGGTGAGGCGGGACAAGGCGCCACCGTTGCGCGCTGCTGGACGATTCATTGCGTGTTCACGGGAGGCTGCGGTGATTCGTTGCGTCCTGACGCAGCCGGCCACGGCAGCAGGTCGCCCGACCGGCCGGTCCCTCACGGGGAGGCCGCCCGGCCGCGGCGCTCAGGCCCCGCCGGCCGGCAGCTCCCGCAGGGCCTCGCGCACCGTCTCGCGCACCAGCCCGCGCAGCCAGCGGTGCCCGGCGTCGGCGTCCTGACGCGGATGCCAGGCCATCTCCATGGTCATCGTCGGCAGGTCGAGCGGGATCGGCAGGGTGCGCAGTCCCAGGCGGCGGACGGTCGAGGCCGCGGCCCGCGCATTGGCCAGGCCGACCGCATCGCTGTCCTGGACCATCATCAGCGAGGCGGCGAAGGTCGGGACGGTGGCGATCACCCTGCGCCGCAGCCCGAGTTCGGCGAGCGCCGCGTCGACCGGACCGGTCAGCCGGCCGCGGCGGGAGAAGTTGAGGTGCAGCGCGTCGGCGAAGCGGCGCGCGGTGAGCTTTCCGGTGGTCAGCGGGTGGCCCTCGCGCAGCACCGCGACGCTGTGGTCGATGAACAGCTCCTCCCTGCGGATCTCCGGCTCCACGCTGTCGATGACCCCGAGTTCGAGGTCCGCTGAGCCGTCCCGCAGCAGCGGCACATCGACGGAGCTCTCGCCGAGGAAGCGCAGCACGACCTGCGGCGCCTGCTCCGCGGCGCGGGAGAGCAGGCCGGGGCCCAGAGCTGTGACGACGAGGTCGTTGGCGTGGAGGGTGAACACGCGGGCCAGCGCGGCCGGGTCGGCCGGCGCGGACGGGGCCAGTACACCGTGGGCCGCCTCCACCAGCCGGCGCACCTCTGCCCTGATCTCCAGGGCACGCGGCGTGGGCACCATGTGGCGGCCGGCCCGGACCAGCACCGGGTCGCCGGTCGTGCGGCGGATCCGGCCGAGTGCCCGGCTCATGGCCGGTCCGGAGAGCCCGAGCCGGTCGGCGGCCGCGGTCACGCTCTGTTCTTCGAGCAGGGCATCCAGCGCCGTCAGCAGGTTGAGGTCGATGTTTGCGTTTCGCGCAATCATGGAGTGCACACCTTGCATTTGAGGTCAACTCAACGGGACTCTAACGTCCCGGCCATGACCTCGACCGCTTCCCCTCCCACTCCCTCGCCTCCTGCCGCTCCCGCTGCCGCTGGTGCCCGCGCCGGGCGGCGTTCGGTGACGGCCGCGATGTGCGCCTGTGTCCTGGTGGCGCAGTCGCTGGTGGCCGCGATGAATCTGGCCGTACCCAAGATCACCACGAGCGGGCTGCACCCCTCCCCCGCCCAGATGCTGTGGATCGTCGACATCTATGTACTGGTCTTCGCCGGCCTGCTGATCCCGGCCGGGGCGCTCGGCGACCGGTTCGGCCGCAAGGGCATCCTCCTGACCGGGCTGGGCGTGTTCGGCGCGGGCGCACTGCTGTGTGCCCTGGCCACGGAGCTGCCGGTCCTGCTGGCGGGCCGTGCCGTCGCCGGCGCGGGCGCCGCGCTGCTGGTCCCGGCGACCATGTCCGTACTGCTGCACGCCTCCCCGCCCGACCGCAGAGCCGGGGCGGTCGCCGCCTGGAGCACGGCGATCGGGGCCGGCGGCCTGGCCGGCAACGCGGGCGGCGGACTGATCGTGCAGCACCTGCCCTGGCAGGGGCTGTTCTGGGTCTACGTCCCGCTCGCCCTGGGCCTGCTGTGCTGGGTCTCGACGGCCGCGCCCCGGGTTCCCCGGCAGACCGCGGCGCTCGATCTGCCGGGCTCGGCGCTGCTGGTCCTCGGTGCGGCGGCGCTGCTCTTCGGCATCATCGAAGGCCCGGGCAGGGGCTGGTTCTCGGCGCCGGTGACGGGTGCCTTCGCGCTGGCGCTGGTGGTGTTCGCGGTGTTCGTCCGGCACGGTCTGCGTGCTGCGCACCCGGTGCTGGACCCCCGGCTGTTCCGGCTGCCGCGGCTGCGCGCCGGCAGCATCGGCATCGCCGTCACCTTCTTCGGGATGTTCGCGCTCTTCTACGTCAATGCGCAGTTCCTGCAGTACGTGAAGGGGTACTCACCGCTTCAGACGGGCGGTGCGATCGTGCCGCTGGCCCTCGGGATGATGGCGGTCACGAAGTTCGGCATACGCGGGGCCGAGCGGGCCGGCGAGGCCCGGACGGCCGGTGCCGGCCTGGTGCTGATCGCGGTCGGTCTGCTGCTGCTCTCCACCGCCAACGCCCACACTCCCTACCCCCGCTACCTGGTGTTCCTTCTGGTGATGTCGGCCGGTGCGGGGCTGGCGATGCCGACCCTGTCGCATGCGATCGTGACGTCCGTACCGGCGCGCCGCTCCGGGATGGGCTCCGGACTCCAGGGCGCGGCACGGGAGTTGGGGGCGGCGCTGGGCATCGCCGTGGTGGGCACCGTGCTGTCCGTGCGCATCGCCTCGGGTACCGGGCACGGCGCCGGGGCGGCCGCCGCGTTCACCGGCGCCATGGAGCTGGGCTACCGGATAGCGGCAGGAGTGGTGCTGGTGGTGGGCATTGCCGTGGTGACCGGTCTGCGTACCGGGGCGCGGGCCGGCGGCCGGGCCCGTAGGTGACCTCACGGGTGCCGGAGGGAGCGGGCCCGCCGGCACGGACACCGCACACGAGGGCGCTGTCCGGCCGGCGGCGCGGCCCCCAGGGGCCGGATCAGCGCGGCGCCCCCGACCCGTACCGCCGCAGCAGCGGCGAGAGGACCAGCACGGACTTGGTCCGCTCCACGAACGGTTCGCCGGCGATCCGCTCCAGCACCCGCTCGAAATGCCGCATGTCGGCGGCGAAGACCTGGACGATGGCGTCCGCCTCACCGGTCACGGTGGAGGCGGACGCCACTTCCGGGTAGCGCGACAGGCCGCGGTGGATCGCCTCGGGCGAGGTGTTCCGGCGGCAGTAGAGCTCGATGACCCCTTCGGTCTCCCAGCCGAGCGCGGCCGGGTCCACCCGTACGGTGAAGCCGGTGATCGCGCCGTCCGCCCGCAGCCGGTCCACCCGGCGCTTGACGGCCGGCGCGGACAACCCGACCTCCTGGCCGATGTCGGCGTAGCTGCGGCGGGCGTCCTCGGCGAGGGCGTGGACGATGCGTTCGTCGAGATCGTTCAGTCGCACTGCGGGTGGATCACTTCTCTGCGGTGGCCAATCGGGAGCGGCGCATGCCGTATCCGAAGTAGACCACAAGGCCCACGGCCATCCAGGCACCGAAGACGACCCAGGTCACGACGTCGAGGCTGCCCATCATGTAGAGGCACAGCAGGAAGCCGATCGCCGGGAAGAGCGGCGAGAGCGGGGTACGGAAGCTGCGCGGCATGTCCGGCCGGGTGCGGCGCAGCACGATCACCGCGACGTTGACCAGCGCGAAGGCGAACAGGGTGCCGATGCTGGTGGCGTCGGCCAGCTGACCCAGCGGCACCGCCGCGGCGAGCACCCCGCAGAACAGCGACACGATCAGGGTGTTGGCGCGCGGCGCCCCGCTCTTGGGGTGCACCTTGGAGAACACCTTCGGCACCAGCCCGTCCCGGGACATCGCGAAGAGGATGCGGGTCTGGCCGTAGAGCACGGTCAGCACGACGCTGGCGATGGCGACCACCGCGCCGAGGGCGAGCAGCACCGCCCAGAAGCTCTGTCCGGTGACCGACTTCATGATCCCGGCCAGCGCGGCCTCCGAGCCCTCGAACTTCTGCCAGGGCATGGCGCCCACGGCGATGGCCGCGACCAGGCAGTACAGCGCGGTGACGATCACCAGCGAGAGCATGATCGCGCGCGGCAGGTCGCGCTGCGGGTTCTTGGCCTCCTCGCCCGCGGTGGAGGCGGCATCGAAGCCGATGTACGAGAAGAACAGGGTCGCGCCGGCGGCGCTGACGCCCGCCATACCCATCGGCATGAAGTTCGCGTAGTTGCCCGAGCGCACGCCCTGCAGCGCGACGCCGCAGAACAGCAGAAGTGCGACGATCTTGACGGCGACCATGATCGTGTTGGCCCGGGCGCTCTCCTTGGCCCCGCCCAGCAGGAAGACCATCGCCAGCAGCACGACCACGAGCGCCGGCAGGTTGAAGATGCCACCGTCGCCGGGCGGCTGGGACAGCGCGTCGGGGATGGTGAAGCCGAAGACCCCGTCGAGGAGCTCGTTCAGGTACTGGCCCCAGCCCACGGCGACGGCCGCGACCGAGACGCCGTACTCCAGGATCAGGCACCAGCCGCAGACCCAGGCGATCAGCTCGCCGAGGGTGGCGTAGGCGTAGGAGTAGGAGGATCCGGAGACCGGGATGGAGCCGGCCAGCTCCGCGTAGGACAGCGCGGAGAACAGGGCGGTGATCCCGGCGATGACGAAGGAGAGGATGACCGCGGGCCCGGCGTCCGGGACGGCCTCGCCGAGGACGACGAAGATGCCGGTGCCGAGCGTGGCACCGATGCTGATCATGGTCAGCTGCCACATGCCCATGGAGCGGCGGAGCTCTCCCCCCTGCCCCTTGCCGCCCTCGGCGACCAGCCGCTCGACGGGCTTGCGCCGCATCAGCCGGGTGCCGAGTCCTCCGGGAGAGGGGGGTAGGGGGTCGCCGGCCCCTGCGGGCGGGGCTGCGCCGTGCTCCAACACTGAAGTGGCTCCTTATTCGCTGCCGATCGATGACGTACGGATGACGGCGACCGGCAGCGGTCGGGAGAAGGGCATGCCGAAGCACACCGCAGCAGGAGACCGCCGAGCAGACGGTCCCCGCCACTCCACGTACAGCGCATGACCTTACGGGCCGCCGCTGACCTGCCGTAATGCAGGTTCCTTGCGTAACCACGGATGATCGTTGCGCACCGGCGCGGCGGACGATGGTTCGTTGCGCGCCAGGGTGAGATCGTAACGGCCGCCTCCGGATGGGCCTCGAACCGGGTCCGATGCTTCCGGATACGCCACCGGCCCCGCACCGGGTCGGTGCGGGGCCGGTGAACGGCGCGCGGAGCCCTTTACGGCTCCTCGGCGGTCAGCTCCAACTGTCGTGGAGCGGCTTGCCCTCGGCGTAGCCGGCGGCGCTCTGCACGCCGATCACGGCCTTCTCGGCGAACTCCGCCAGGGAGGCGGCGCCCGCGTAGGTGCAGGAGCTGCGGAGACCCGCGATGATCGAGTCGATCTGGTCCTCGACGCCGGGACGCGCCTGGTCGATGAACATCCGGGAGGTGGAGATGCCCTCCTCGAAGAGTCCCTTGCGGGCCCGGTCGTAGGCCGACTCCTCGCTGGTGCGGCTGCGCACCGCACGCGCGGAGGCCATCCCGAAGCTCTCCTTGTACGGCCGGCCCTCGGCGGTGTGCTGGAGGTCGCCGGGCGACTCCAGGGTGCCGGCGAACCAGGAGCCGATCATGACGTTGGACGCACCGGCGGCCAGCGCCATCGCGACATCGCGGGGGTGGCGCACCCCGCCGTCGGCCCAGACGTGCTTGCCGTACTTCTTGGCCTCGGCGGCGCACTCCAGCACCGCGGAGAACTGCGGCCGGCCGACACCGGTCATCATGCGGGTGGTGCACATCGCACCCGGTCCGACGCCGACCTTGATGATGTCCGCGCCGGCCTCGATCAGATCGCGGACGCCCTCGGCCGCGACGATGTTGCCCGCCACGATCGGGACCTGCGGATCCAGCCCGCGGACCGCCTTGATCGCGCTGATCATCGACTCCTGGTGGCCGTGCGCGGTGTCCACGACGAGCGTGTCCACGCCGGCGTCCAGCAGCGACTTGGCCCGCCCGGCGACATCGCCGTTGATGCCGACGGCGGCCGCGATCCGCAGCTTGCCGTTGGCGTCCGTGGCGGGGGTGTACAGGGTGGCGCGGAGCGCGCCCTTGCGGGTGAGGATGCCGATCAGCATGCCGTCGGCGTCCACCGCGGGCGCGAGCTTGCGGTTGGCGGCGTCGAGGCGGTTGAAGGCCTCCCGCGGGTCGATGTCCGCGTCCAGGACCAGCAGGTCCCTGGACATGACCTCGGCGACCTGGGTGAAGCGGTCCACCCCGGCCAGATCGTGCTCGGTGACCACACCGACGGGGCGGCCGCCCTCGACGACGATGCCCGCGCCGTGCGCCCGCTTGGGCAGCAGCGCCAGGGCGTCGGCGACGGTCGAGACCGGAGACAGCACGATCGGCGTGTCCAGGACCAGATGCCGGCGCTTGACCCAGGTCACGACGTCGGTGACGACATCGAGCGGAATGTCCTGCGGGATGACGACCAGGCCGCCACGGCGGGCCACGGTCTCGGCCATCCGGCGGCCGGCGATCGCCGTCATGTTGGCGACCACGAGCGGAATGGTGGTGCCGGTCCCGTCGTGGGAGGACAGATCCACCCCCTGGCGGGAGCCCACGGCTGAGCGGCCGGGCACCATGAACACATCGTCGTAGGTCAGGTCGTACGGCACCGAAGAACTCTCTTCGAGCGCGCCGTTCTTCGGATTCAGGAATCGCATATGGCCAGGATACGGGCCCTGACCAGGGCTCATGTGATTGTCTGAGGTATTTGCCAGTCGTGTGTGCGATCCCCCAAAGGGCCCCGCGACGGATGGCGCCGCCAGGCCGGCCGGGTGCTCCGCGCGCCTCCCGGCCCCCGCGGCACGACCGTCCGCGGGAACGTGGCAGGTCAGGCGCGGCCCGCCGCTGGGCGCCCCGCGGCTAAGCCCCCTGCCGGGCCCGGCACCTGACCATGATCACGGCAAGGCCGGTGTCCGTGTCCCGCCAGTACCCCACCGCGTCCGCCAGGATGCCCTCGATGACGCTCCAGTCCTCCGGGGCCGCGGCGGCATAGCCCTGCCAGGCCGTCACGACCAGCAGCCGGCCGCGGCCGGCGGGACACCAGGACAGATCGGTCAGGCAGTCGGCGAGCGCGTCCCAGTTGCGCCCGAACCAGTCCGGCAGCCGCAGCGCGCGGGCGCACCGGTCCATGAACGCGGACTTGTCCGCGACCCCGTCCAGGTCCAGTGCGGTCCCCGTCCAGCCGGCGTCCCGCGCGGCCGCCAGCGCCTCCGCGACCGAGCGCTCCGCGGGCCAGGGCAGCACTCCGGGAGGCGTACTGCCGTCGAGCACCGCCGCGAGCGGCCGGGGCACAGAACCCGTCATCGGAGCACCGCCTTGAAGGTCCGGTAATGGTCGTCGGTGTAGTACGTCTCATGGCTCTCGCCGGTGACGATCCGGCGGGCACCGCGGTCCGGCGAGCCGGGCGTGGGGACGGTGTACTCGTGGTAGTGACCGCGCGGCTGGCGGGGCAGCAACCGCTCGCGGTTGCCGAAGACGGTCCCGTCCTGCCGGTACGGGAAGGGCCCGCCGGCGTCGATGATCCGGAGGGTGTCCCGCGCCCGGGAGGGCAGCTGGGCGACGGTGACGACCCGCATGCCCTGGGCCCATGCCGGTGTCTTGGTGGCGCCCGGCGAACCGGCGGCGGCCGTGACGGTGGCCGTGGCTCCCGGCGATCCCTGCGAACTCCCGTTGCCGGCACCGCTCGTGGCACACCCGGTCAGGACGAGGAGCAGCCCGGCGAGCAGCGCACCGAGCAGCGCGGCGGCGCGGGGCACGGCGGAGCGGATCACCATGGCGCCGATGCTGTCACAGGCCCGCGCGGGCCGCTCGCCGGTGACCGCACCGGGGTGGGGCCGGGCCGTCCGGCAGCGGCTACCGCGCTCGCCCGCGGCGGCACGCCGCGGCGCGGATCACGCCCCGTCAGGATCCGCGCGGTCGAGCGCGGGGCGCGGCCCGGGGCCGGTCTCCAGCAGCAGGTGGTCGGCGGCGGCGGTGTCCGTGACCAGGCTCGTCACCAGTCCGGAGCGCAGCACCGCGCCGATCGCGTCGGCCTTGCGCCGGCCGCCGGCGATGGCGACGACCTCCGGGATACGGCGCAGCCGGTCCGCCTCGACCGTGATGCACCGCTCGCCGAGGTCCCGGCCGATCCGCCGCCCCTCGGCGTCGAAGAGGTGCGCCGACATCTCGGCCGCCGCACCCAGCGAGGCGTAGTGCTCCCGCTCCTGCTCCGAGAGCATGTCGTAGACGGTCGAGACGCCCGGCTCCCAGGAACCGATGGAGACGCAGGCGACGGTGACCTTGTCGAAGTACTCGAAGGCGCGGGCGATCCCGGTCTGCCGGCGCAGCGCCTCGGCGGTTGCCGAATCGGGCAGCAGCATCGGTGCGTAGATCGGGTGCGCCTCGCCACCGGAGACATCGGCCGCGCGGCGCACCGCCTCGACCGAACCGCGGTCGGCGGTACCCGCGTCGTAGACACCGGTCAACTGCACGACCGTGCAGGGCGGGAGGCGGTGCAGGGCCGCCGCCATGTGGATCGTCGACCGGCCCCAGGCCAGCCCGAGCACATCGCCCTCGTTGACCAGCTCACCGAGCAGATCGGCGGCCACTTCGCCGAGGTTCTCCGGGTCGGCGGCGTCATCGGGCGGGGTCTGACCCCCGAAGGCGGGGGGAGCGTCCGCGGGTGACTCGACGACCACCGCGTGCCGCAGGCCGTAGCGGGCCCGCAGGGCGTCGGAGCGCTCGGCGTCCAATTCGGAGGGCACCCGGATCTCGATCCGCACGAGATCGCGTTCCAGTGCCGTCTCCAGCACCCGCGCGACCTTGAACCGGCTGACGCCGAATTCCTCCGCGATCTGGATCTTCGACTTTCCCTCAAGATAAAAACGGCGGGCCATGGCCGCAGCCTGCACCAGCTCGGCAGGGCCCATTCCGGACTGTGGGCGGCTGGCTACCACGAAATTCTCCCCTTTTGCGCATCTGATCGAGTCTTTGCTCATCCTTTCAGAAACCCGGGGGCAACGGGGACCATGACCGCCCCGACCCACGTGAACGCTCGGTGGCGCCACGGACAAGAGGCGGCACGGCCGCACCACGGAAAGCCCCCGTGGCTTGCGGCGGCGGGCCGCCCGCCCCCGTTTCCGGGAATTCAGTGCGCGCAGCCCCAGCCCGCCGCCGCGGTCGCCGTTTCCGCCTTCTCCCGCAGATCCCGGACCGCCTTCGCCGGGTCGTCCGCGCTGTACACCGCCGAGCCTGCCACGAAGACGTCGGCGCCCGCCTCCGCACAGCGCTCGATGGTGGTCGCCGAGACCCCGCCGTCGACCTGCAGCCACATCTCCAGGCCGTGCCGGGAGATCAGCTCACGGGTCCGACGGATCTTGGGCAGCATGATGTCCAGGAACGCCTGGCCGCCGAAGCCGGGCTCCACGGTCATGATCAGCAGCATGTCGAGCTCGGGCAGCAGGTCCTCGTACGGCTCGATGGGCGTGGCCGGCTTCAGCGCCATCGAGGCCCGCGCCCCCTTGGCCCGGATCTCCCGCGCCAGCCGCACGGGCGCGGCCGCCGCCTCCACGTGAAAGGTGACCGAACCGGCCCCCGCCTCGATGTACTGCGGCGCCCAGCGGTCCGGGTCCTCGATCATCAGATGCAGATCGAGGGGGGTGTCCGTCGCCTTGCCCAGCGACTCGACGACGGGCACGCCGAGGGTGAGATTCGGGACGAAGTGGTTGTCCATCACGTCGACGTGCAGCCAGTCGGCGCCCTCTACCGCCTTCGCCTCCTCGGCGAGCCGGGCGAAGTCCGCGGACAGGATGCTGGGGTTGATCAAGGCCATGCCCCCAGTATGGCCTGCGGCCCGCGAACCGGTGGAGGCGGGACGGATGCGGGGCGAGCGCCGGGGGCCGGGAGCCGGGCCCGGCCACCGGTGGGGGT